>SXNM01000224.1 GCA_005777155.1 Pseudomonadota bacterium
GCCTCGTAGGCGCTCTGCATCGCTTGCAGCGGCGCGATGACGTAGGTCTGCAGGTCGGCCACCATCGCCTTGGCGTTGAAGCCCTGCGCCTTGACCGCCGCCTTCTGGGACGCGCACGGCTCCTCGTTGCAGCCGTCGCACTGGATGCAGTTGTAGAACTGCTGATCAGCGACGTCCTTGAACGCCTCGGGCTTCGGGATGTGCTTGCGGATGAGCTGCTGCAGCTGGCTCGTGCGCGGCAGGCCGATCTCCAGCATCTTCATGAGCATGGCGCCAGGCTCGGTGATGCCGTCGAGGTCACTGGCCTTCCACTCTTTGTTCGCAAAGCTCAGCGGCAGCTTGCTGGTCGGGCGCGCCAGCTCCGTGGTGAAGGCGTGCCCCGAGGCCTGATCCACGGCCTTGCTGACGACGTTCTTGTAGTTGCTAGTGGGGTTCATCCAGTCGACGGTCGCCTCGTTGATCTCGACGTGCAGGAAGTTCTTGGGGATCGCGCGATGATCAGCGAGCACCCACGCCACCACGGGCAGCTCGGGCACCGAAGCGATGGCGGTCAGGCGCAGCGGCAGGCAGGGGTTGGGCTCGGCTAGCGTCACGACGATGGGGGCCAAGTCACCAGCGCCCATGTCCTTCTGCAGCTTGAGGGCGAGGAACACGTAGCCGGTCTTGGCGTACTGATCGATCAGGGGCGCCGACGACGCGGGCTGCTGGTAGCCGTTGTCGCTCAGCCACTTGACGAGCTCAGCGCCGGAGTTGCCGGCCAGCGTCACGGCCTCGTAGGGGCCGACGTTCTCCTTGGCGAGCACCTTCACGCCGCCACCGCCATTCGTGTTGTCTTCGGAGCGCCCGCCGGACGCGGCCATCGAGCAGCCGATGTTGGCCCAGCAGCCCTCTTGGCTCGAGAAGTCGACCTGGAAGCGCGGCGCCGTGCCCTGCTCCAGCACCTGGAAGACTGAGTCGCTGCCGATGCCCAACTTCGGGACCGCCGTCAGCGGCAAAATCCACGAGAACTTGTCGTCGTCGCCCGTGTAGCTGATCTGGATGTGGACCGTGATCGAGTCGTCCTTCTTGAGGTAGAGGATGCGCTCGGCCGACTGATCGATCGGCTGCGTGAAGCAGAAGAAGCCGCCGCAGGCAAACGCCGGCGCGGACCAGAGGCCGATGAGGCCAGCTGCGAGCGCGGCGAGCCCTCGGACCAGCGGCGAGTTAGAGCGGCGATGGTTGTTCATGATGTTCTCCTGGTCGGCGGATGAGGTTGTCCGCTGCAAGCGCCACGGATCTGGCGGCGGCCTCTTCTGTGGTCCGTGTGGGCGGTGGGCCTGTCTGCCACGCGAGGGTGCGCGAGGCGACCCCTGCTGCATATCGCTGCAAGCGCCGTGCCATCGCCGAGTCTCGGCAAAAACGCACGGAAGTCAAGCAACTTGCCCCGCCGCGCGTCGTGTGGTGGCCTGCGGTGATATGCTGCATGTCGTGAAATGCGACATTTCGGTCGGGGCTTGGCGATGGCTTGGCCGCCGCCGCTAGCGCAGCCCCCAGCGGCGGCGCAGCGTCCACTCGACTCCCAGCAGCAGGAGCAGGCAGGCGAGGGTGGCCGGGTGGCCCCACAGCGCCGTGCGGACGCGCTCAAGGTCCTGCAACTCGGTGCCTACGAGGTCAGCTGGGGTCAGGTCGGCGGCGCGCGCCACCAGCTTGCCGCCGCTGGCGTCGGCGATGCGCTGGAGGCTGGTGCGATCGGGGCGCGGATCGGCATCCTCCGCCGCGGCCTCTGCGACGGCCCAGGCCGTCTGGGCGATCCCGCCGCCCTCACTGCGCGCCTCGAGCAGGTGCGGCCCGGGGGGCCAAGCCAGCACATGCAACGCGCAGCGCCCCTCGGCGTCGGTGCGGCAGCGGACGTTGCGCGGCACCTGCGCCGCGTCCGGTTGGAGCGGCAGGGGCGTGTCGCTGGCGTCGACCCAGGCGTCGGCCACTGGGCGGTGGTCGGCGGCCAGCCAGCGGACCTCGATGCGCGCCTCGGTGCCCGGCAGCACGGCCGTCCGCGGCGCGGAGAGGTGCAGGCGCTGGTAGGCCGGGTCGCGCACCAGCCAGCCGCGCAAGTGGCGCCACAGCGTGGCAAAGTCAGAGCGGGACTCGGCCCGACTGCGCTCATCGTTGGCGCCCATGGCCCATGTCCACAGGCCAGACGTCGCCAGCGCCGCGACTCGCCCCTGACCACGCTCGCCGACGGCCAGCAATGGCGCTCCGTCGTCGCGCTCGACCAGCACCGGATCGCCTGAGCGTGCGACCTGGCCGCTGTGGGTCCCTGGCACAGTCGCCGCCTTCCACGCCGCCCGGTTCTCATCGACGTCGCGCCGCAGCCGAGCCACCGGGTGGCTGGCGCCGACCTCGGTCAGGCGCATGTGCGCTTCAGGGTCGCGGAAGGCGTCTTCGCCGCTACCGATCTGGATTGGCAGCCACGGCAGAATTGAGGTGTCTTGCCAGCCACCCGCGGTGAGCGACTGCCGACCGCCGACGACCAGCAGCGCGCCGCCTTGCTGGATCCAAGGGCCGATGCGGGAGGGGATGAGGCGGTCGATATCGAACTGATGGAAGGCGAAGTCGTGGAAGATCAGAAGGTCAATGTCGTCCAGCGACTCGCCAAAGAGCTGGCGGGTTGGAAAGGGGATGAGCGTCGTCTCCTCCGCCGCGATCGTCCCGCCCCCGCGCCCGACCATGATGTAGAAAGACACCAAGTCGACGGTCGGTTCGGCGCGCAGCAGCGCCCGGGCGAATCGGCTGTCCCAGCTGGGGTGGCCGGCGAGGTGCAGCACTCGCGTGCGGTCGCGCACGACGTCGATCGGCACGTGCACGGCGTTGTTCGCTTGCGTTACCTCGTCGGCCAGGGGCACGGCGCGGACGCTGACGACGTGGGCGCCCACGGTGGTCGGCACCACCTCGAGCTTCAGCCGCCGCAGCGCATCGCCGACGAGCGCGACGTCAAGGTGGCTGATAGGTCTGCCGTCGAGCTCCACTTGCACCTTCAGCGCCCCCGGTCGGCCGGCGAACGCGCCGAGCGACAGCTCGACCTCGATCGGCAGCGGCGCCCGCGCCAAGGCCTGACGCGACAAGCGCACCGCGACCACCGACACGTCGGCCAGCGGCTCTTCGTCGCCGACCGCGACGGTGTGGACCGGGACGGCGAGCGCGGCCAGCGTCTCGCGCAGCGCCTCGTCGTCGAGCGACGCCAGACCGCCATGATCGCGGCCATCGCCGATCCACACCACGCTGCCGAGTCCCGCCGACCGCTCGCGTTCCTGCAGCCGACCGAGCGCACCCAAGATGTCCGTCGTGCCGCCGGTAGCTAGGGCGCGCCAGTCGGCGGGCTTCCTCGGGGTGTCGTCGAGGGCGATGAGGGCCTGGGTTGGCCCGCCCGTGGGCGCAGGCGTCGCGGTCAGCGACTCGTCGCTCCCCCCGCTGGGCGCGGCGCCCTCGGCTTCAAGGGTCACCTCGCCCGCGACAGTCGGCTGGACCTCCGCCCCCGCACCGTGATCAAGGTAGACGCGCGTGCGGATGGCGGACTTGAGCGCCGCCACGTCCGCCGCGGCCAATTCGATGCGTGAAGTCGGCGACGACACAGCCATCGACCGCGAGCCATCTAGGACGACGGCGACTCGGCGATCGTCGCCCCGCGGCCGCAACTCCACCCACGTCGGCTGCATCACCGACAGAGCCAGGCCCGTCGCGACCGTGGCGCGCAGCCCGATGAGCGCAGTCCGTCGCCAGAACGGTAGCCCCGCCGCGCTGCGGGCCGCCAGCAAGACAAGCGCCGCGGTGGCGGCCACCAACAGCCCGAAGAGCGGCGCCGACCAGGACAGGCCCCATTGCAGGCCAGCGACCTCAGTCGCCACGCCGAGCTCCGGCGCGTGGGCCGCCGCGTCGTTGGCGAAGCAGCGACTCGACGTGAACGTGATCGTCTTTGTAATCCAGGCAGGTGGCGTAGACCAGCAGGTTGACTGCGAGGCGGTAGGCCTGCTCGCGCTGGGGCTCGCCGCCCGGCGCCGCCGGCAAGGCCGGGCCACCCGTCGGCGCCCGGCGAAAGGCGCCGATCAGATCGTCGCGGCTGTAGAGCACGGCCCAGCGGTCGCCGAGGCGCACCCCCTGCAGCGCCCGGTGATCCGCGCGGCGGCCGACGGGCGCCGCGAGGCGGTAGAAGCTGCGGTAGACGACGTCGGTGGCCGGCACCTCGACCAGCGTCCGGCCAAAAAGCCGCATCGCGAGGGCGCGCACCGCCGCGTCGATGTCGGCAGACGGTCCGCTGGCGCCGGTGTCGTCGATCAGCAGCATCCCGCCACTGCCCAGGTGCTCGCGCAGCCTCGCCACCTCGACTTCAGCCGGACGCTGCGGCGACGGCGA
>SXNM01000225.1 GCA_005777155.1 Pseudomonadota bacterium
GCTGGCCGAGCGCATCCGGGCCGGCGGCGCAGGGATTCCGGCCTTCTACACGCCGACGGGCTATGGCACCTTGGTCGCCGAGGGCAAGGAGACCCGCGAGATCGGCGGCCGCATGTGCGTGCTCGAGCAAGCGATTCGCGGCGACTTCGCCTTCGTCAAGGCTTGGAAGGGCGATCGCTTCGGCAACCTTGTCTATCGCAAGACCGCGCGGAATTTCGCGCCGATGATGGCCGCAGCCGGGCGCGTCACGATCGCCGAGGTCGAGGAGCTGGTGGAGCCGGGCACGCTCGACCCGGACGCCATTCACACCCCCAGCATCTACGTGCAGCGCATCTTTGTCGGTAGCGGCTGGCGCAAGCCCATCGAGCAGCGCACCGTTCGCCCGCGGCCGGTGTTGGGGCCGACGTGACGAGCCAGCGGCCCGCAGACGCCCCCGCGGTGCGACGCCTGCGGCGATCAGCCAGGCGCGATGTACACCGTCGACGCGGCCCGCTCTGCGTTGGCGCAGTCGCTCTCTGTACCGCCGTGACCGCGTTGGTCTGCGCCTGCGCCCGGGCGCCTGATCCCGCAGCGGCCGCCCCTGGCGCTGGGCCGAACGCCGTTGCATCTGGTGTGGCGCCGCTCTGGCACCGTCCGGGACGCGCGCCGGCGCCGATCATCGACATCCACGGTCACTTGAGCCTGTTCGGCGTCGATCGCATCGAAGCCGTGCTCGACGCCGTGGGCATCGAGGCGATCATCAACCTCTCCGGCGGCTCCGGGCGCGGCGGTGGGCGGGGCCGGATCGCCTCGCGGGTGTTGGCGGAGCGGCTTGGCGGGCGGGTCATCAACTTCGCGTTGCCCGACTGGGAGGGCTGTTGTGACGCCGCCTGGGCTGCGCGTGAGGTCCAGGAGCTGCGCCTCGCACGCGAGCAAGACGGCTTTGGCGGCCTGAAGATCAGCAAGGCCTTGGGCCTCGCGGTCACCGACGCCGCTGGCGCCCTGGTGGCCGTCGACGATCCCCGCCTCGACCCGCTCTGGCGCGCCGCGGGTGAGCTCAAGATGCCCGTCGCCATCCACATCGCCGATCCGAAGGCGTTCTGGCAGCCCGCGACGCCGGACAACGAGCGCTATGAAGAGCTCGCGGTGCACCCGTCCTGGAGCTGGTACCAGCGCGGCGTGCCCGACTGGGCGGCGATGCTCGACGCCGGCGAGCGAATGTTCGCCCGTCACCCAGGCACCACCTTCATCGCCGTCCATTTCGGCAACGCAGCGGAAGACCTAGCGCGCGTGCGGGCCATGCTCTCGCGCCTGCCGCACGTCTGCATCGACATCTCCGCCCGGGTCGGCGAGTTCGGGCGCCACCCAGCGGCCGAGGTCCGGCAGCTCTTCATCGACTTTCAGGACAGGATCTTGTTCGGCACCGACATTGGCATCGGCGACGACCACCTTATGCTCGGCAGCAACGGCGCCGTTGAGCCGACGATGGCCGACGTTTTACCCTTCTACGAGGCGCACTTTCGCTACCTTGAGGGGGAGGAGCGCCAGATAGACCACCCGAGCCCCATCCAAGGGCGCTGGAAGGTCGACGCCATCGCGCTCCCGGACGACGTCCTCGACAAGGTCTACCGGAGCAACGCTCGGCGGGTGCTTGGTCTCGGCGCTGGCCCGATCGCCCCGCGGCTGACCCGACGGCCCTCGCCCTTTGCGGCGGCTGCGGAGGCGAATCCGACGGTCGGCGCGCCCGGTGCGGCAGCCGGGGCAGGGCAGGGCGGGCTGCCGCGACCTACGGCGCCGGCAGGGTCGGGGTCGACGCCGGAGGAAGATCACTAATCTCTGTCGCGGCGTTCGGGGCCTCTACGGCGGCAGCGCTCCGATGCGACGCCAGCGCCAACTGCGCCCGCCGCACCCACGCCGCGTCATGGCCGTCGGGTCCGTCGAAGGCCTCGCCCAGCGCCGCCAGGGCCGCCAGCTGGACGTCCAGCTCGCGCAAGACCTCGCGATCATGCGGACCCGCGCCCACGCCGTCGAGGCCATCGCTGACCAGAATCCAGCGCAAATAAGCGAGCGCAAAGTGCGTCTCGGTCGCCTCGGGCGCCAGCCGGTACAGCCGGTCGACGGTGCCGCGCAGCAGCTCGAAATGGCGGGAGAGCCCGCCGCTGCTCACGAGACGCACCATCGCCAACGTCGCCAGCTGGCGCGCGCCGGCCTCCCCGCCCAGGGTCGCGTCGTCGAGCTGCCCGCAGAGGCGCAACAGCAGCACCGGGGTGGCGGCGTCGCCCTCGACCATGGCCAGCGCGTCGGCGAGGGCGACCGTCGCGCCCGGCGTGGAGAGCGGAACGGCGTGCAGGGCCAACCCGTGCGCCTGCGCCTGCGCCTGCGCCGGCTGCCACGCTGTCACCGGTGCCGCCGCATGTTCGCAGCTCACCAGCGCCAGCAGCCACATCAGGCCGGCCGTCAGGCGTGGACCTGCGGTGGAAACGCGCGGCGCCGTCTGTAGGGCCCTCGCCAGCGCCGCCGTCGTCCGGCCGCAGCACGGGCAGACCCAGTCGCCGGCGACCTCGGCGAAGGGCAAGAGGACGAATGCGCGGCCGTGGCTGCGCGGGTGCGGCAGCTGCAGCCGGGGGTGTTCCATACGCGCGGCGCCCCAGTCGAGCAGATCGAGGTCGAGCGGGCGGGCGCCGTGGTGGCCCTCGCCGAAGCGATCGCGACCAAACGCCGCCTCGACGTCCTGCAGCGCCGCCAGCGTGCTGAGCGCATCGAGCGCCGTCTCGCCCACCAAGACGGCGTTCAGGTAGCGCGGCCCCGTGGCGCCCTCCGCTGGCGCCGAGCGGTGGAGGCTCGACAGCCACGGCGCGCGCATCTGAAGGGTCCCGATCACCGCCGCCGCGCCGAGACGAATGGCGCTCTCCGGATCCGCGAGGTTGGCGCCGAGCGCGATCGCGACACGTTTGAAGCTGCTGCGCGCGGTCTGCGTCATCGGGACGGAGGCGGTGTCTTGGCGGCGCATACGACCTTGCACGACCCTCGGCGTGCCCGCATCCTGGGGCGCCACAGCGCCAGCGACGGCGCGAGGAGTCATCATGATGGTGCGGCGACGATCCGGCAATGGTCAGCCAGCGGCTCGCTTCGCAGAGGCGTGGATCGTGGCGGCGCTGCTCGCGGCCGGTGTCGGCTGTCAACGCGAGGCTGCGCGCCCCACCGACCAAGTCATGCCCGCCGCACCCGCGGCGCCAGCCGCGCCCGCGCCGCATACCAAGGCGCCCGGCGCCCCGTCGACC
>SXNM01000226.1 GCA_005777155.1 Pseudomonadota bacterium
ACCGGCAAGGAGCTCGCGGCGCGCTTGCTCCATGCGGCCTCGCCGCGCAGCCGCGGTCCGATGGTCGCCATCTCTGCCAGCTCGTTGCCCCGCGAGACGCTACACGCCGAGCTCTTTGGCGCCCGTCGTGGCGCATATACCGGCTGCGTCGCCGACCGAGAGGGCGCCTTCAGCGCGGCACATGGCGGCACGTTGCTGCTCGACGAGGTCGGAGAGCTCGACCTGCACGCCCAGGCGGCGCTGCTGCGCGTGCTTGAGTCAGGTGAGATTACGCCCCTCGGCGGGCGGCCGCGGCGCGTCGACGTCCGGCTGGTCTGCGCTACCCACCGCGACCTGGACGACATGGTCGCTGCCGGGACCTTTCGCCTTGACTTGCTCCATCGCATCGCCGTCGCTTGTGTCCAGCTGCCGCCGTTGCGGGCGCGCGGCGACGACGCGGCGGCGCTGCTGGCGACCCAACTCGGGCAGCCGCTCTCCCCCGAGGTCAAACGTGAAGTGCGCTGCCACTCTTGGCCTGGCAACTTGCGGGAATTACGCAACATTGTTAGGAGGCTTGAGATCTCTCTTGGCGGGGCCCCGTGTCAGCTTGAAGATCTGCGCGCAGCGCTGCGACCGTTCGGCGCACCGCCGCGTCCCGGCCCAGTCCCGAGCCCGCCGCCACCGGGTGACCGTCGCGACGCTGTTCGGCTGGCGATGGCGGCGGAGACCGATGGCACTGCAGCCTGGCGCCGCAGCGGCTTGCCGCGCGCCACCTACTTTCGGCTGGCGCGCGCGATGCGCCAGGAGGCGTTTTCTTGACGAAGGTGTCGCGAGATCTACGCTCGGGGCGCGCGGTTCAGCGCGCTGAAACGCAGGGCAGACCATGATCGCCACCACGGGTCAGACGGCGCAGGGCCTGACGGCGCAGGGCCAAGAGGCTCACGGCACACAGGCTCACGGTACACAGGCTCGCCGCCAAGAGGTGCCTCGCCGGCGGCGCCCCATGGACCCGCCAGCGTCGACCCACCGAGGCGCGGAGGCGCCGGCGCGAGGCCGTGCCAGCGCTGCGCTGACATCGTTGGCGATCGCGGCGACCCTGCTCGCAGCCCTCCCAGCGCGGGCGCAGCTCGTCGAGGCGAACGACCCCTTCGGTCAGCCGATGGTCTCTTGGCTTGGCGCGACGACGCTCCCCGAGGGCGAGCAGGCCTTCGCCGTCTCGGCCGGTCTGCCTGACGTCGAGGCGGCTTGGCTGCACGGCATCAGCAGCGTCGCCGACGCGGCGGTGCGACTGCGCTTTCAGTACGGTCGCGGCGCCCGCGTCGGCGGCGGCGGCGCCACGGTCGGCGCAACGCTGCGGCTGCACCTGGGTGAGTTCGCCGGTTGGCAGGTGGCGCTGCGCAGCGAGCCGGAGTTGATGCTGCACATCCTCGGGGTCGATCTTCCCCCGACCAAGACCGCTGGCGGGATGGCCCTGGCGCTGACGCCCTTGAGCGGCGGCCTGACGCTCAGCCGCGAGGTGCTGCCAGACCTCCACGTGGCGGTCTCCTTGGTGACCGCGGTGACCCTGTTCGCGGTACCCGAGGCGGTCCTCTCAGTGCCCCTGCACGCCGGCTTTGGCTTCGAGGGGCGTCTGGACAAAAATCTGTGGCTGTTCACAAAGGTAGACACCGGCATCGACTTCTACGGGCCGGGCGGAGTGCCGGGGACGCGCACTGCGCTGCGCGCCTACGTCGGGCTCGCCTTCGGTGGATGAAGTGGCGCCAAGCGCTATGCCGTGTCTCCAAGCGACACCGTGACATCGAGGTCAGGTCGCATCAAAGCGTCTGGTTTCGATCGGTTCCCGCGCCGCTTCGTAGTAACTATGCGGATAGCGCGCAATAAACGACATCGATGTCCTGCCCGCGACCACGGCGATCGCTGCGGCCTGAGAGATCTCCAGCGATCTCATAGCCCACCATGACATCATGATCAGGGTTCAACTTGGCACGTCCCATGCACTGTACCACCACGAGACGGATCGCTCCGATCCCTCGGTTGTCTGCGTACACCCACTGACCCCCAACGGGTTACTACGCCGCGCGGGACCAGGTGCCAACTAGGTCCCGCGCGGCATTTTTGGCGACCCCCTGCATCTGGCGGCAGCGCGACGAGCCCTGACTCACCGGCGCTGTCGCCCGGGCCGACGCGCTTTGCAAGCGCTCTCGAAGCGTTGACTTGTCGCCCGCCAATGGTATCACACCGCCGCCGCCGCGCCGCCGGACCGGCCGGGCCCTAGACACGGGTCGCGGGCCCGGTCCCGGGCAATCTCCGCGCGGCCGACGGGGTCGACGTGGATCAGTCCTCGGCTGCGCGCCTGCGTGCGGCGTTCCCAATTCTGCAGGGTGCCGCCGGCCAGGACCACTTCTCTGCGACCAAGGGCGACAGGCTGTGGCGATGGGGCACCATCGTCGCAGTCTATGCCCTCTACGTCTGGAATTGCGGCACCTTCGGCCTCTGGGACCCCTGGGAGACCCACTACGGTGAGGTCTCGCGGACGATGCTCGAGTCCTACGACTGGGTGAACCCCTGGTGGGGCTACAAGACGAAGATCGGCAGCGAGCCGGTGGCCGGCGGCTGGTTCTACAGCAAGCCGATCTGGATCTTCTGGGCCGAGGTCAGCTTCCTGAAGTTGATCGGCTACTCGGACTGGGCGTTTCGCCTGCCGATCGCCCTCATCGGCGCCTCGGCGGTGGCCTCGCTCTACCTCGCGTTGGAGCGGGCGCTGTCTCGTCGCTACGCCTTCTGGGCCACGATGGTCGTCGGGCTGTCGCCCTTCATGTACATGGTCAGCCGCCAGGCACAGACCGACATGCCCTTCGTCGGCAACCTGACAGTGGCGCTCGCGTTCTTCATCGCCGCCGTGTTCGGGCGGCACGAGCCGATGACCGATGGCGCCTTTCTGCGCCGGGTCGGCCTCTTCGTCCTGTTCGTCCTCGCCAACATCGGGCCTCAGCTCGGCATCATCGCCAGCGACCTCGTCGACGAGAACGCCGCCAGCGGTCTGCAGGGCGCCGCGGCCATGGTCGCGATGGTGCAGCAGAACGGCCTCTACCACGTGCCCTTCTACGCCCTGCCGGCGCTAGCAGTGCTGATCAGCGTGCTGTGGCCGATCTGGCGTGGCCGGGCGCAGGGCTTCACCGAAGACGACAAGGACCGCTGGCTGCGGCGCATGCTCCTGCTCTGCTTTTACCTGATGCTGGCGCAGGCGACCTATGCGAAGGGCTTGCTCGGTTTCATGTTGCCGGGCGCGATTTTGTTCATCTGGCTCCTCACCTTCAACGCATGGCTGCTGCTGTCTCGGCTGGAGCTGGCGCGCGGGATCCCGCTCTTCCTGGTCAGCGCATTGCCGTGGTACGTCGCGATGTTCTGTCGCCACGGCCGCGCCTACTACGACCGCTTCTTTATCCACGATCACTTCAACCGCGTCGGCAGCGGCGTCCACCAGATCGACCACGGCACTTTCGAGCACTTCATCGAGTGGCTCGCGTATGGCTTGTTCCCTTGGACTGCCCTGGTGCCCTTCGCGCTGGTGGCGATCGCCCGCTTGCGGCCGACCTTGAACCTCGGCACGGACTCGGCGCGGGGCCACGCAGTGCGGGCCTTTGTGTTCATCTGGTTTGCCGTCGCGTTCGCCGTCTTCACCATCTCTTCGACGAAATTCCACCACTACATCCTGCCTGCGGTGCCGGCGCTCGGGGTGCTGGTCGGCTTCTCTCTGGTGGAACTCGAGCGCCTCGAGCTGCCGACGCGACGGCTGCAGATGTTGCTGGGCGCCGGCCTGGTGGTGGCGGTCTTGGTGGTGCTGATCGACGAGCCGCAGAGCCTTCGTAACATGTTCACCTACAAGTACGATCGGCCGCTGCCCGAGAACCTGCCCCACGACTTTGACGCCGTGGTCGAGTGGAAGTCCGACGCCGAGCTGAAGCTTCCCTGGCGCGATCAGCCCTTCGGTCGCCACGTTGGCGCTACCACAGCGGCGCTGCTGCAGGTGCCGTGGCTGCGGTACGAGACGTTCATCCCCTGGGTCGGCGGTCTGTTGGCGCTGTGCTGGCTCATCGGCCTCGCCCGCCGCGGGCTGCCGTGGCTGCGCGGGGCTCTCGTCGCCGTGTCGCTCGGCATGGCGCTCTGGTCCCTCAACGTCTACATGCCGTCCCTGACGCCTTCCTGGTCGCAGCGCTACCTGTTCGACGCCTACTACGACGACTGCAAGCTGTTGCCTCAGCCTGAGCCCATCGTCGAGGCCTACACGCCTTGGATCGCTCGCGCTGGGCTCGACGGGCTGGTTCGTTTCTTCGACAGCCAGCCCAAGCGCGTCTGCAGTGAGGACATCATCTCGTGGCTGATCACGTGGCGCGGCGAGACGATGTACTCGTACAACGAGATCCGACCGATCAACAAAGAGCAAGGGCAATTCGACCCCTACATGAAAGAGATGAACCGCGGACGTCCCCTCTACGTCCTCATGGAGCGCGGCCGCCGCGGCGCGGTCGAGTCGAAGCTGCGCTCGACGGCGAAGACCCTGCGCGACAAGGGCGAGAAGGACTTCGCGACGATCAGGGGTTGGAATTGCCGTTTGCTATCCAACGACAGCGCCTATTTCGTCGTCGCCCGCTGCGATCCGGAGCGCGATGGAGACCCGCCCAAGCTGGGTGCTCGTGAGCCGACGGTGCGGCCGGCGCGCCCGGGGGGTTCGGGGCGCCCGCGCGCCGCTGGGCGG
>SXNM01000022.1 GCA_005777155.1 Pseudomonadota bacterium
CAGCGCCGTGCAGAAGGGGCCGCTGAGGATGCGGGACAAGTCGAGAACGCGGACGCCGTCGAGACAGCCGGGCCGCGCTGCGTCGCTGGCATCGCCCTGATCCGCAGTCGCCGTCGCGCTCATCGTCTCAGCCCTCGAAGTAAGGGTGGGTCACCTCAAGGCACTCGTCGACGATGGCGAAGCACTCCCGCAGCTGGGCCTCGGTGATGATGAGCGGCGGGTTGCAGGTGAAGTTGTTCCACCGGGTGAAGGTGAAGAGACGCCGCTGCTTGAACGCGGCGGCCAACGCCGCCACCGCCGGAGAGGCGCCGTTGTAGGGGGCGATCGGCGTGCCCTTGCTGTCCTTCTGCAGGTCAATCATGCCGAAGAGGCCGATGTTGCGGGCCTGCTTGATGGTCGGGTGGCGCGCGGTCAGGCGGTCCATCTCCTGCCGCATGACGGCCCCCATCGCAGCCGCGTGCTCGACGATGCCCTCGTCGCGCATCACCTCAAGGACGGCGACGGCGGTGGCGAGGCTGACGGGGTGGGCGTTGTAGGTCAGGCCGCCCCAGTAGACGTGGCTCTGGAAGTGGTCGTGGATCTTGCGGCTGACGCCCATGCAGCCGAGCGGTGCGTAGGACGACGTCAGCCCCTTGGCCATGGTCACGATGTCGGGGACGACGCCGAAGTGCTCGTACGCTAGCCACTTTCCGGTGCGGCCGAAGCCCGCCATGACCTCGTCGCAGATGAGCAGGATACCGTACTTGTCGAGGAGCGCCCGCAGGCCGACAAACCAGCCGCGCGGCGGCACCAGCACGCCGTTGGTGCCGGTCACCGTCTCGACGATCATGGCGGCGATGGTGTGCGGCCCCTCGTACTGAATCACCTCATCGAGGTAGCGCAGGTGGTTGGCGGTGATCTCGTCTTCGTCCTTGCCAAAGCTGTATTCGTACGGCCAGGGGTCCATCACGTGGACCACGCCCGGTGAGGCGGGCTCGGCCGGCCAGCGCCGCGGGTCGCCGGTGAGCGAGAGCGCGAGGTGGGTACCGCCGTGGTAGCTGCGGTAGCGCGCCAAGATCTTGTGGCGACCGCTATAGAGACGGGCGGCGCGCACAGCGTTTTCGTTGGCCTCGGCGCCGCCGAGCGTGTAGAAAAACGAAGAGATGTCGCCCGGAACCAGCTCGTTGAGCAGCGCGGACAGGCGGGCGCGCGGTTCTGTGACGGTGCCGGGATAGACGAATTGCAGCTGCGCCACCTGCCGCTGCATCGCCTCGATGACTTTCGGGTGGCTGTGCCCGATGTTGACCGACATCAGCTGGCTGTTGAAGTCGATCCAGCGCTCGCCTTCGGGCGTGTAGAAGTAGATGCCCTCGGCGCGAGCCACCGGGATCGGCGCCACCTGGTCGCCGCGCGACCACGAGAACAGCGAGTGCTTTTGGCAGACCTCGAGCATCTCTGCGGAAGACATGACCATGGCGGCGCGCTCCTTGCCGCGCCATCCCGGCGCGTGGCGTGCGAGTCTGGCACGGGCAGAGGTCTGGCGCCAGTCTGCGTCGCGGTGGTGGCCGGCTCACCAGGGCCTTCGACGCCGAGATGTACGTCGATCCCTTGCCGATTCTCGCCACCGCCTTGACCCAGGAGCGGCACGCGCCTACACCGCCGCCGCGGCGCCACGGACGGCGCTAGGAGGCCCGCCATGACCCTGCCCACCCGCGACGCCGTGCTCGCTGCGTTGCGCGCCGTCGTCGACCAGGACATGCCCGCTGAGCTCGGCGCCGACGTCGTCTCCAGCGACCGCGTGCGCGACATCGCCATCGAGGCGGGGCCGACGGGCGCCAACGTCGGCGTCACGCTGACCCTGCTCTGCCCAGGCGATCCGGCTGAGGCGTCTCTGCGCGCGCAGGCCGAGGCGGCGCTCCGCGGCGTCCCCGGCGTCGCCGGCCAGGCGGTGGAGTTCGTCGTCGAGATGCCGACCTCGCACCTGCAGACCGCCAACCGCTTGCCTGGCGTCGGTCACGTCATCGGTGTCGGCGCCGGCAAGGGCGGCGTCGGCAAATCGACCGTCGCGGTCAACCTCGCGGTCGCCATGGCGAACGCCGGGGTGCGGGTCGGCCTCGTCGACGCCGACATCCAGGGGCCGAGCGTGCCGATCATGATGGGCCTCGCCGACGCCCGTCCCTTCGCCGACGACGAGCGCAAAATCGCGCCGCTGCTCAACCACGGCGTCCGCTTCGTCTCCATGGGCAACCTCATCGGTCGCGACGACGCGGTCGTCTGGCGTGGGCCGATGGTCGGGCGGGCAGTGACGCAGCTCTTCGACGATGTGCGGTGGGGCGAGCTTGATGTCCTGCTCGTCGACCTGCCACCTGGCACCGGCGATGTCGTCCTGACCTTGGCCCAGACCTTCCCCTTGGCCGGCGCCATCGTGGTCAGCACGCCGCAGGACGTCGCCTTCGCCGATGTCACCCGCGCTGTGAAGATGTTCGAGATGTTGAAGGTCGATGTCCTCGGCCTCGTTGAGAACATGGCCTATTTTCAGGCCCCAGACACCGGCACACGCTATGACGTGTTCGGCCCCGGCCGCATGACGGCGCACTGCCAGGCTCGCGGGCTGGCGCTGCTCGGGAGCTTGCCGCTCGACATCCACGTCAGCCCCGCCTCAGACGCTGGGCATCCGCTGACGGCGAGCGCGAAGAACTCTGAATTCGCGGGGATGCTCCAGGCATTGGCGGCGGTGGTGTGCAAGCAGTTGGCGGTTCGAGGCCTGGTGCGCAGCCGAGCGGCCGACCACTCGGCCTTTTTCGGGGCGGCGCCAGCGATGCCGGGCGCTTGAGGGGTCAGGCGTGCCCAATTGGCTGTCGCAGGCCAGCGCGGGGAGGGCCGAGCGCGAGCGGAGTCCCCCAGGGGCGCCGCAGCCTCCAATGGCCGTCGGGCCGACCTCTGCCCGGCACGAGATCGTCCCCGACGCGGTGGGGCCAGCCGGGGCTACCGCTTTTAGAAGCGCACAGTTTGGCGTCATGCGCGGCGAGATGGGGCGGTGTGCTGGCCTGGGAATACCGAAAGTCACACCGTTTGTGGCCAGGGGCCGTCGAAGCGCGCCCCCAGATCCCGGCGGCTAGAGACGCCGCCCAGGATCACCGGTCGCACGTCTAGCGCACGATCTCTTCCACTCCCTCCAGCGCCTGCGCCCCCAACTCCGGGTCGCCTTCCAGCGGCGCCGGCTCCACCGCCACCCCAAGATGCGGCAGGCGCGCCAGGGGCTGCACCGGCATTCGGTCGAGCGCCCGCCGCATGAACGCCCCCCAGATCGGCAGCGCCGTGTTGGCCCCGGAGGCCTCGGGCATCGGCAGGCGGTCGTCGTGACCCACCCAGACCGCGGCGCAGAGGCCCTTGGTATAGCCGACAAACCAGGCGTCGCGGCCACCATTGGTGGTGCCGGTCTTGCCTGCGACCGGATGGGCGAGGGAGAGCGACTTGGCCGAGCCGCGGCGCACCACCTCTCCGAGCATGTCGGTCAGCGTGCGCGCGAGGTCGGCGGCGATCACCCGCTGGGGCGTCGGCTTTGCGCGGAAGAGCTCGCGATCATCGCGGTCGAGGACGCGCGTCACCAAAATCGGCGCGGCCATCACGCCGTCGGCAGCGAGGGTGGCGTAGGCGTTGGCGAGCTCAAGCGGTCGCACGCTGGAGGCGCCGAGGGCCAGCGGCAGGTCCGCCTGCAAGGGGCTCTGCACCCCGAGCTTGCGCGCGAACGCGGCGACCTCCTGCGGACCGACCTGCTCAGCGACGGCGACGGCCACGCTGTTGATCGAGCGCGCCAGCGCATCGCGCAGCGTGTGGTCCTTGCCGGTCCAGCGATCGCCGAAGTTGCGCGGTGTCCAGAGCCGGCCGCCGCTGCGGTGGGCGCGGCGCTCATCGCGCACGAGCGACTCGGCGCGGAAGGCGCCCGACTCGATGGCCGCGCCATACACAAAGGTCTTGAAGGTCGAGCCCGGCTGCCGCAGGGCGGCGAGCGCGCGGTGGAATGGGTGCAGGCGGGGATCATCGCCGCCGATGAGCGCCCGCACGAGCCGGGTCTGCGGCTCGATCGCGACCAGCGCCAGCTGAGGCCCCTGGTCCACGACCAAGGTCAGCCGCTCGCCCTGCCGCTCCAGCACCGAGACGCGCAGCACGTCGCCGCGTCGCCACAGCGCGGCTGCGGGCTCTCCGGCCGCCTCGACGTAGCGCGACAGGCCGCTGTCCAGGAGCACCCCTCGCTCGCCGCCGAGGTCCAGCTCGTAGCCAGGCTCGACCGCCGCGCTGCCTGCCGCCCGAGAGGCGCCGCCGCCGACGCGGCCGACGACGACGCCCTGCGCGATGGCCGGGCCCGGCTGCGAGCGCGGCGCACGAGCCTTTCGCAACCGTTCGATCGCACTAGCGATCTCCGCCTCGCTCCCGAGTCTGGTCGCGGGGACCACGACCCGCTGCGCCCGGTCGATGGTCAGCAGCCCCTCGCGCGCCGCAGCCTCCGCCGCCTGCTGCGCCAGCGCGTCGATGCCAACCTCGATGCGCAGACCACCGCGCTCCCAGGCAGCGCGATCGAGCACGCCAGCCTCGACGAGCCGCTCGAGCTCGCCGCGGACCGCCATCACGACCCAAGGCGCCCGGAGGCCGATGTCCTCATGGGCCCGCTGTGGCAGCGGCGCGGCCGTCGCGCGCGCGGCGTCTTCGGCGCCGATGTAGCCACGATCGCGCATCTGGCCGAGGACGTACGCTCGCCGCACTTTGGCCTTCTCAGGGTGGCGCAGCGGTGACCAGCGCCCCGGCGCGTTGATGACGCCGGCGAGCATCGCCGCCTCAGCCAGGTCCAGCTGCGCCACGCCCTTGCCAAAGTAGAGCCGCGCCGCCTCCTCGCAGCCATGGGCGCCATGGCCGTAGTAGATCTCGTTAAGATACATGGCCAAGATCTCGTCTTTGCCGGCGCGCAGCTCGATCTTTCGCGCCAGGACGAGCTCCCGCAGCTTGCGCAGGATGCTCTTCTCGGCCGAGAGGAAGCGCGTCTTTGCGAATTGCTGGGTGATGGTCGACGCCCCTTGCTTGTAGCCGCCGGCGCGCAGGTCGACCCAGATGGCGCGAGCGATGCCAAGCAGATCGAGGCCGGGGTGGTGGTAGAAGGCGGCGTCTTCCGCAGCGACGACGGCGAAACGCAGGGTATCGGGGATCTGCTTCGGCCCGATGACGGTGCGGTTCTCTGGACCAAAGCGCGCCAGCGCCTCTCCGCCAGCTGCGTAGACCCGCGAGCTCTGAAGGGCGATCGCGCGGTAGTCCTGGTAGGAGAATACCTCTGGGAGCTGCCCCTCGATGGCGACGAAGGCGAGCCAGAGCAGCACGACCAGGGCCGCCATGACGCCCAGCGCCACCACCAGCAGCCGTCGCAGACAGCCCCCGCCGGCGCGAGGCGCAGCGTTGCCTGCTCGTGGCTTGCTGGCTCTGCGCTCCGACAGTGTGCCCTCCCTGGCGGCGACCGCGGATCTGTGCCCGGGCAGCGCGAGCATAGGGCGCCAGGTCGAGGAGGCCAGCATTCGGCCATCCCGCCTCACCTCGACGTGCCAGAGGCGTCCGATCTGACGCAGAGGCCGCCGCCTCACCGCTCGCGCTTCCCTCGCCAACCGCCGACCGCCGACCGCCGTCCCCGCCGACCGCCGAACGCTCGCTGCCGGCGAACACCGCGCGGCGCCGGTTGCCGAACGCCTGCCACCATGCCAACCTACCGGCGCAAGTGGGCGGGCGCCGACGACGGTGACCCGCCGCGGAGGCAGTCCATGGCCCGCGCCTGCACCCAGTGCGGCTCCCCGATTCAGCCTGGCTTTGGCTTCTGTGGCCATTGCGGCAACCGCGTGGTCGAGGCCGCGCCACCCCCGCCGCCGCCGCCGCCACCGCGCCCGAGCGGCAACTCGTCGGCGCCGGTCATGCGGGTCGTCGTGCTGCGCGGCCCGGTGGCTGAAGGATCGAGCTACGGCCTGCGGCAGGGCCACACCTCCATCGGCTGCGCCGGCGACATCGCGCTGCCGATCGACTCCGGCCTCGACGAGATCCACGTCGTGCTGTCGGCGACCCAAGGGAGGGTCGACATCGTCGACGTTCCCGGCGCGTCCGGCGTATGGCGCCGCATCCGCGAGCCGGCGCAGCTGCGCTCGGGCGACACCGTCTTTGCCGGCGAGCAGTATCTCATCGTGCGCCTCGGCGACGACGCGCCACGTGAGCGCGTAGATGGCGGCCACGATGTCCCCGAGGAGACCTTCGGCACACCGCTGCCAGCGCCGATGCTGCACATCACGCAGCTGCTCGGCGCCGGCATCCCAGGCCGTGTCGCCTCGACCGACAAGGCGATGCTCACGGTCGGCCGTGAGAATTGCGATCTGTCCTTTCCGCAGGACCGCTTCATGTCGGGCAGGCACTTGCGCATTGAACGCGACGGCGACAGCCTCAGCCTCATCGACGTCGGTAGCCTCAACGGCACCTTCTCGCCTGTCGGCGCCGTGCCGGTCTCGCTGCAGGCCGGCGATGAGATCATGGTCGGATCGTTGTTGTTCCGAGTCGACGTCTAGCCAACGGCCGAGCTGCGCCGCTGCGCTCGCGATACACGCGGCGGGTGCCTCCTCGACGCCCAGCCCGGCGCTGTCCGCTCGCCGCCGCGGCCCCCTGATTCGCCCACAGGTGCGTGATCGCGTCTGGTGCATCGACCAGTACCCCGAGCAGCGCGCGCCACTCCCCATGGGTTAGACCCGACGGCGACGCCGACCTTGCGGAGATGTCGTGCCAGCGCGAAGGATGGCGGAGGCTCGTGGCGCTCGGGCCTCGCCTCCGGGCCGAGCCGCCGCTGACCTTCTGCCAATCGCGGCGCCGGGCGACCCGAAGCGCCTCGACCCTTGATCGACACCAGTCACCTCGCCGACCCTCAGCCAGCACAGCAGCACATCGTCCATGCGCCGACCGTCGCGCTGTCGACCTTGGCAGAGCGACGCCGCCGCGCTCGACGGAGAAAAACGGCGCCTTCAGTAGGTTGGCGGCGATCGCGGGCGGACCTCAGCGTCCGAAGCCGGGCCCGCGACGACCGCGTTCGACGGCAGCCGTTCCGCAGGTGCCGAGCGGCGCGAGACGTCCCCTGTGCGGCCGCAGCGCGCCAAGCATGCCCCGCAGTTCACAGCGCACGCACACGCCGGGAGAGACCCCCACCGATCGCGCTGCCCAACTGCAGCACGAGGAGACGTAACAAAACCCTTGCCGCGCAGGCGCTTGCCGGGCCCGGTCCTCGCGACGTTCGGCTAATGCGGATGCGGGTGCGGGTGATCGTGCGCACCGGGCGGGTGCAGGTGATCGTGCGCACCCGGCGGGTGCGGGTGATCGTGCGCACCGGGCGGGTGCGGGTGATCGTGCGCACCGGGCGGCGCTGGCATCACGGCGCCAGCGGGCGGCGGCGCGGCGATCTCCGACGGCGCGTGCTTGCCCTTGACCACCGGGTAACCCTTCTTCTCCCAAGCGAACACCCCCTCGTCGAGCACCGCGGTGTGCTTGTAGCCGCGCTTGCGCAGCTCATCGACGACGACGCCGCTGGCGTGGTGGGGACAGGCGCAATAAGCGATGATCCATGTGCCATCGTTCGGCAGGTCGTCGAGGCTTGAGAGTTGGTAATACGGCGTCGCTACGGCGCCCTCGATGTGCAGCTGCATCCAGTCCGAGGGGGCGCGGGCGTCGGCGAAGATAATGCGCCGCTTGAGCTTGAAGGCCTGCTCGTTCACGGCATCCAAGGAGGCAAGCCGGCCGTCCTTCAGCTCAAAGGTCGCGTGCTTGCCCTTCTCGTTGAGCACGATCGGCCCCTCGCGTGGCGGCGCCGGCGGCAGCTCCAACGGCTGCGCGGGCTGCGGCGGCAGCGGCGTCTCGAAGCTGCGGACGTAGGCGATGACGTCGCGCTGCTGGTTGGCGTCGAGCCGGCCCTCAAAGGCCACCATGGGCGTACCAGGCCGGCCCTTGGCCAGCGCGTAGGCCAAGAAGCCATCGCTGGCCTGCGAAAGCAGCCGGGTGTTCGGCAAGTGCACAGCGGTAGCGCGCTGCTGGCGATCGCCGTGGCAGCTCTTGCACTCGGCGTCGTAGATGCGCTGGCCGTTGACGGCATCGCCTCCAGGCGGCGGCGGCGGCAGGGCCACGAGATCGGGCGCGCCGTGGCGGAGAAAGCGAATGAGCGCCGCCATGTCGTCTTTGGACAGCGGACCACCGACCTCAGAGGCAAAGCCCGCCATCGCCGTGCCCGGTCGCCCATAGGCGATTGAGTCGCGCAGAAAGGCCTCCGACGCACTCTGCAAGAACGTCATCGACACCAGCGACGGCGCGTTGTCGGCGGCGTAGCCCTTGCGCTCAGGGCCGTGGCAGAGCGCACACAGCCGTTGGTAGGTCGCAGCGCCACGGAGCGCCTCAGGATCCATCGCCACAGCCGCGCCCACGGCGGCGCCACCGTCGACTCCGGCCGCGGCCGCTTGTTGGGCGGCGGCGCTGGCAGTGCTCGCGAGATTGGTCAGCTGAGCTTGCTCGGCAGCGTCGCCAGCAGCAGGCGGGGGCGGCGACGCCGAGCGGCTGCAAGCGGCAAAGACCAAGGCGCAGGCGAGGGCGCCGCGCACGACGGGCTGCATCATAGGGTGAGGCCTCGTGGTCGAAGCGTGGAGCGCGGCGCTACTTCTTCTCCGCCTCACGCTTGATCTTGTCTTCGGCTCGCTCCTCAGCAAACGCAGCGAGATCTTTGCCCTTGCGGTCAAACGAGTAGGAGGCGTAGAGCTTGCGATACTCCGCCTGCTTGGCGGTGATCTTGCCCTCCGCTGCCAGCTTGTCGAGTGTGCGCCCATAGTCGATGGTCTCGATGGCGATCTTGGCGAGGTCCGGCAGGGTCAGGTTCTCGGCATGCTGTGGCACGATCAGCGGATCGATGATCTTCTCTTCCTTGTTCTTCTTGCGGCTCTCGATGAAGGCAGCGAGCGCGGTCCTCGACTCTTCACTGCCGTCGATCATGAGGCACCGGATGGCGACGATGGTCTCGATGAAGCGGTCCTTGGCGAGCGAGGCGATGTAGATCGGGCGGGTCTTGGCTTTGTCGAGGGCGCCAGCGTCCTTGGAGCACAGGTCGGTGATCATGAGCTTGACGTCGTTGAGCGCGAACGCCTCCTGACCGTAGTTGGCGTCCTCTGGCAGCGCCGCGAGGCCCGCCGCGAGCCCCTTCTCGCCCTCGACGCGGATCATCTGGCTGACGGCCCACCAGCGCGGGTCGCACTTGGGTCCGCTCAACAGCTTCTGCATCACCGGCGTGAGCTTCGCCCAGTTCTCCTGGACCAGCTTGCGTCCATCCTCCTCGTCTGCCCACTGCACCGCCGCAGCCAAGGCCATATTGCCGGCGTTGACGTCGTCCGGGTGCTCGCTCTTGGTCAGGCGCTCGAACAGCTCGAAGAAGTAGAGCATGCCATCGATGTGCTTGGTGCGCTGCACGAAGCCAAGCTCCGCCTCGGACACCTTCACCTTCTTGCTGATGTTGTGGTAGCGGCGCAGACCGCTGACGATCGCGGCCTTGGCCTCGGGCGCGTTCAGGCTCTGGAGGTAGACCAGCACTTCGTTCTTGGCCACCGCCTTGGCGAGCAGAACCTCAGCGCCCTTGACGCCGTGGACCCCGAGCTTCTCGATCTCGTCCGGACGCAAGCGCTTACCGATCTTGTCGGCGATGACCGCCGTCGGATCATCGTGGCTGAGGTCGCCCAAGCCCCACTGGGCGAGCGTCGCCTTGGTCTTGTCTGCCTCGGCTGCCGGCAGCTTTCCGAGCATGCCGAAGAGGACCTGCTTGGCGTTGAGCTGCTGCTTCTCATTCGGAGCCTGCAGCAGCTTCTCGAGGCGCGGCCGCAGAGCCAACAGCACGGCCTCCTTGTCTGAGGCCCGGTCGGCCATGCTCATGACCTTCGAAGGGTGACCGCCCTGGGTCAAGATCTCGAGCGCCTCGGCGCGGAGATCGGCCGAGATTGCGCTGTCCTTGACGTATTCGCGCATCTGGTCCCAGCCGGCCTGGTTGTTGCTCCAGAGCTCGAAGTTATCCCGCGGGTCCTTGGTGCCGCACGCGGTCAGAGAGATGGCGACCAGGAGGCCGAGCAAAGGCCGCCGGGCCGCGACGTGCGGCGGGCGCTTTTGGCCCACGGGGCGGCAGGCCGATGGCGAGCGTAAGGCAAGGGTGAGTGTCAGCATGGGTTCCTCCTCAGTCACTTGGCCTAGACGCGCGATGGGCGCGACCGCCGTTGCGCGGCAACCGGGGGCCGACGATACTGCGAAATCGAGGCGCCGACAACGGCGCCAGCACTGGACAGAGGGGGACCGCTTGAACATCCGTCGACCGAGCCACGATTCGACGAAAACTGCAGATAAGTCCCAGGGAAAGCCGAGTCCGCACACCCGCGCCACCCAGGGCTCCGAAGCGACCAACCGCAAGCTCACTGAGCTCGAACAGCGGTTGCTCAGCCTGAAGCGCGACTTCGACATGTATTTTAATGGTTTCGATAAGTTGCCGCCGCTTGACACCTTCGAGCGCATCAAGCGGGACGTCCGTGGCCTGACCAACGACAACTACGCGACGGCGATCTTGCAGTTCAAGGTGACCAACTTCATTTCGCGCTTCAACCAGTTTCGCTCGCTTTGGGAGCGCCATCTGCAGCAGTTCGAGGTCGGCCAATTCAAGGTCGGCCGCAAGGTGTCATTGGTCGGCGGCCGACCGCGCTCCAGTCCCGACGCCGTCGACGAGTAGGCGCCAAGGCGGGTCGGCTGGCTCAACCGGGAGACGGATCGAGCGGACTCCACGGCTCGGGCTCTGGCGCCTCGGGCGGGCGCCAGCTGCGGGCATCGTCGAGGGCGCCATCGATCACGGACAGCAGCCCAGCCACGCCCTCGCGCGTCAGCGCCGACACCTGCTGGGCGCCCCGCCGCTGGCAGAGGTCGCGCACCGTGGCGCCGTCGTGCGCGCGGTCGATCTTGTTGACGATGAGCATGCGCGGCTTGTCGCCCATGCCCTGCGCTTCCAAGATCTTCTCGACGCTGCGCAGCTGTGACTCCAGCTGGGGGTGGCCGGCATCGACGACGATCGCCAGCAGGTCGGACTCGCGCGCCTCCTCCAGCGTCGCCTGAAACGCCCCCAGCAGCTCCTTGGGGAGATCTCGAATAAACCCAACGGTATCGGTAAAGATCACCGTCCGACCCGAAGGCGCCCGGACCCGCCGCGAGGTCGGGTCGAGTGTCGCAAAGAGCAGGTCTTCGGTGAAGACGTCTGACTTCGATAATGCGTTGAGTAACGATGACTTACCGACGTTGGTGTAGCCGATCAGCGCCACTGTCGCCACCTCGGTTCGCTCGCGGCCACGGCGACGCAGCGCCCGGTTGCGGCCAAAGCGCTCGAGCTCCGTCTCAAGGCGGTGCATCCGATCGCGCGCCCGCCGCTTGTCGACCTCCAGCTTGGTCTCGCCGGGGCCGACGCCGCCGATGCCACCGGTCAATCGGCTCATCGCGTCGTCGCGGCTGCCCAGACGCGGCAGGGCGTAGCGGAGCTGTGCCAGCTCGACCTCGATCTGCCCCTCCCGGCTTCGTGCTCGGCTCGCAAAGACGTCCAAGATCAGCTGCGTGCGGTCGAGCACCTTCATCTCGGTGGCTCGCGCCACGCCGCGCATCTGGGCCGGCGTCAGCTCGCGATCGAAAACCAGCAGCGTCGCGTCTTGCTGCATCGCCTCCAAGACGACCTGCTCCAGCCGCCCCTTGCCGAGCACTGTGGCGTTGTCGATCTCGCGCCGCCTCTGCAGGACGCGCCCGAGCACCTCGACCTTGGCCGTGCGGCATAGCTCGGCGAGCTCGTCGAGGCTGTCTTCGGCCTCGGTCTGGCTCTCGCCGCCGACGTGAATGATGAGCGCTCGTTCCCGCGCATCGACCAGGCGCACCAGCGGCGCCTTGGCGCCGAGCTCGCTCTCTAGCTCTCGGATCAGGGCCTCGGCGTCGATCTCCGCCGCAGGCCAATTTGCTGCCGGCAACGTGACATGCGGCCGCACGTCGCGCATGACATCGCCAGGCCGCGTCGGCACGATGTGGCCGATGTGCACCTGTGCCGGCTGGTCGCCATCGAGCGTCAGCGCCGCCACGAGGTCGAAGCCGAGCCGCGCGAGGTCGGTCAGGTCGTCGTCAGTCAGCGCCTCGCCATGCAAGTGCACATGGATCAACCGCAAGCCGCGGAGGCGCCCCTTGCTGGCCCGGGCCCGACCGATGTCGGGTAGCTCGAGCCGCTGCGGGTCGCCGACCACCACATGGGTGACGGCACCGCGGCGGTCGACGAGCACGCCGACCTGCCGACGAATCGCGGCCGCCACCGCACAGAGCCGGCGGCCGAGCAGATCGCCCACGACGCGCTCGGGCGCGCTGTGGGTGCGGTACAGACGCTCAAGGGCCGCTCGCTCTGCAGCCGCCAAGCCTTCGATCTTGCCGTGGAGTTTTTGGCTCAAGCCGATCCTCAGGGCCCTCGGCGCAGACGCCGCGCTGGCCGATGGTGCCGCGCTACTTCTTACCCGGCTTGGGCTTGCCCCCAGCTGGGGCTGCCTTTGCGCGGCCACCAGGTTCGGGCGGCGGCG
>SXNM01000023.1 GCA_005777155.1 Pseudomonadota bacterium
GCCAGAGCTCACCGAGGTCGGCGAAGCCGAGGTCGCGGGCGCCGGCGTTGCTGAGCTCGACGTAGCGCTCGAAGTCTTTGCGCTGGGCGACGGCGGTGTCGTGCCAGCGGGTCCAGGCGGCGCGCAGGACCGGCTCGTCCATCGATTGCGCCATCAGCTTGCTGAGGTCTTCGAGCGTGTGACAGCCGGCGGGGAGCGGGTCGGCGGCGCCCTTGGCCTCGACGCAGACCTTGGCCTTGGAGTAGGTGGCCGGCATCCCGGTGGCCAGCGCCGCCAGCTCGGCGCGCTGCACAGGATCGCGCGGCGCCGGCAGCACCTGCGTCGTGCGCAGCAGCATTCGCTTGCGGGCGCTGGCGGGAGGTAGCGCGAGGTCCTTGTACCGCATGGCGTCTTGGGCGGCAGCGGAGGTCGCGGCCATCACCGCCTCCTCGCCAGCGGCGGCCAGCGCCTCGGTGTCGTCTGTGATGTAGGTCGCTTGGACCCAGGCGGCGCGGTCGCGCGCCATCCAGCGCTGGAGGAGGTCGGCTTCGGTGCGGTCGAAGAAGGCGACGGCTTCCTCGATGGTCGGCTCGGCGGCTGTCACGGCGGTGGCGGTGACGGCGGCTGGCGGCGACAACGCGGTGGGGCCGCAGTCGGTTGGCTCCATGGTCGGTGCGGGCGGCGGGGTCTTGGCGCAGCAGGTCAGCAGCAGGAGCGGCAGCAGCAGGGTACCTGGGAACCAGCTGTGACCGGCCGTCGCGGGACGCAGGGGCGGGCTGGCGGGAGGCGCTGGCTGGGCACCACGCAGGTTGATCATGGTCGGGTCCTTGCGGCGAGGGGGCGTCGGCGTGCGCGGCGGAGCGCCATCAGCGGGGGATGTTGCGGCGCCGGACCGGTCGATGGCAAGGGCGGCGAGGCGAGCGAATCGGCTGGCGGCGTGGGCAGCGGCCGCTTGGGCGCTCAGCGGTGCGAGGCCGGCGATTCTGACGCCTGCGGCCACGACGCGCCGGTCGAGATCACGGCAACGTGGGTCCCGGCCGCTTGGATGGTGCTGGCCGCGACGTTGGGCTTTCCCGCGGTGCGCAGCCGGCGCGCTCGCTGCCATCCGCGCGCTGCGCCGCCGCCGCGGCTACCTGCCGGCGCGCTGCGACGTCCCGTGCTGGCCGATGGCGGTCCTTGCACGCGTCGCCCGCCTTCGCCACCATGGGCGCCGCGCCGGGCAGGCACCGGACGGAGCACGCATGTCTGATTCTTCACTTCCCAAAATTGCCATCGCCGCCCTCGTCGGCGCTGGGCTGACGCTTGCGGTGGTTAAGCTCAGTGCGCCGGGGCCGGCGGTGGAGTCGGCACCGACGGCGTCCGCTGGGCAAGCCGGGTCGGGCGACGCCCCGGCATCTGGGCCGGTGACCGGCGAGCCTGGCGCGGCGGGCGCTGAGTTGGCGGCTGAGGCGAGCCCCGCCGCCTTGCCACCTGGGGCCACCGCCAGCGAGGCGTGGCCGGCGCTGCCCGAGGTGGGACAGGCGGCCCCGACGACACCGCCGCCGGTCCGCATTCCTGCCAATGCGAAAGAATTACAGAGCTATCTAGACGATGTGGAGGCCGCGGTCGGCAAGCCCGAGGCGCAGCGGGCGCTGCGGGCAGCGCGGTGGACGTTGGAGATCCCCGTCGGTCCGTTGGCGGGGCGCGTGGTGGCGGACCTCGACGATGACCTCTCGGTGGTGCGCCACGCCGCCCAAGACGCGGTCTTGGTCCAGGCCGGCGAGAGCTGCACGCTGCTGCGCAAGGGCGCCGTGGCCCCGTGTGAGCTGCACGAGGAGGTGCTCTTGGCGGCGCTGCGCCACGCCCGCGCCGCCGCCCTGCCCGCGATCTGGCGCCACGCGTTCGGTCGCTTGGCGACCCACGCCCTCGACGGCTCGACGAACGTCGTCCACGTCGGCGCCAACGCGGGCAACCGCAACGTCCGAGAGAAGGAGGCGCGGGCGCTCCCTCACCCCGACGGCGGGCGAGACCTGCTGGCGGTCGACGCCCGCAACCTGCAAGTGCGCGGCGTCAGCAGTATCGGCGGCATCTGCCCGCGATTGGCGTTCGACGGTTGGCGGCGGGTGCGTGACTTTGCGGTGCCATCGCACTGGCGCGCCGAGCTAGAGACGCCCAACCCGGCTGCGGCGCCCGACGCCAGCGCTGCGGACGCCGATCCGGTGGGTCGCCAGCGCGCGGCCTGGGTGTGCGGCACCTTGGAGCTCCTGGTCCTCGACGTAGCGGCGTTGCCCGGCGGCGTCCAGCGCCCGGCGCTCGCGCCCGGCGCCGCCGAGTCGGCGCCGCGCTTTGAGCAGCGCATCGCCCAGAAGCTCAACGCCGTCGCGCTGCAGCGGGTCGGCGACTTTAGCTCCGCGCTGCCGACCGTCGTGCCGAGCTCGGGCGCCCTCGACCGCCGCGGCCGGCTTGGCGGCTTCGTCGTGGCCAAAGACGGCTTGGCGCTGGCGGTGCCTCTGCTCGAGGGCGCCGACGGCCCTGGCGCGCTCGCGATGCCAGCCGGCCCCGTGGCGCGGCAGCGCATGCGCGTGAAGCCGACGCTGTTGGTCGCCACGCTGCAGCAATTCGCTGAGACGCTGCGGGCGAAGCGGCCGCTCGGTGACGGTCCGTGGATGGCCTGGCCGCTGGAGATCGACCCGGGTTTTGTGTTCGCCAATGATGGCGAGCGCATGTTCGAGCTGGAGGTGCCTGTCGCGCCGTGAGGTGGCCACTGCGCTCTCGGCCTTGGCGGCGGCTCGCGACGCGTACATTGTGGCGCCATGGGCGGCGATTTGGGCGCGGCTCAGGCTGGAAGAAGCGGACAATGACGCCGCTTTCGGCTCGCGGGCGCTGCGCCTCAACAGACAGACGGCGACAGCCGCGGCCAGGTGGCTCTGGGGGTGTGTCTCGGAGATCAACCGCCGCGGGGCAGACCCACTGGCGCTCCTGCTGCGGCACCGTGCGGCGCGGCGCGGCGACCCGAAAGGAGCTGCGGAGCGGCGGTTGTGCAGGGACCACCTCGCCGCCGCCGCGCAGGCGGTCTCGGTGCCGAGGGTGGCGATGGGCGTCGGCGTCGCGCCGAGGCTAGCGTGACGTGAGGACGCCGCGGGCGACCTCCAAGGTGACGCGCTCACCGCGTTGTGCGCACCAGCGTCGGCGTCCTGAAAGTTGCGCTGCCCCGCCGCCAGTGTCTACGGACCACCGACGAGGTGACGCAGGCGTAGCATCGCTAGCTCGAGGCTCAGCCGTTCGCGCTCAAGGCTGGCCTCAGCGAGGCGCAGTCCGGTGTCGGCCTCGGCGACCTCTAGCGAGGTGGCGACGCCGAGCGCCAAGGTCTTGCCGGCGATGGCGGCCGACTTGCGGGCCACCTCGGTCTGCAGCGAGGCGATTCGGACCACCTCGCGGGCGTTGCGGACCTCGAGCGCCGCTTGGCGGATCGCCACGCGCACGTCGTGCTCGGCTTTGTGCAGCTCCGCCTCCATGCGAGCGAGGGCGGCGCGGCGCTCGTTCGCCTCGGCGCGCCACACGCCGCGGTCAAAGACCGGCACGACGAGGTTGAGCGAGGCCATCCAGAGGTCGTTCTGGCCGGCGAAACCTTGGACGTTCGACCAACGCCAGGTGCCGCTGGCGGTGACGATCGGCAGCCAGCGCAGCTCGGCCTCGCGGATCTGCATGCGCTGTGCGTCGAGGCCCTTGCGCAGCGCCGTCAGCTCCGGCCGCGACGACACGCCTTGCTGCTGCCACTCGGGCACCTGGCCTTCTAGCTCGGCCACGGGCGGGACCGCTCCGAGGACATCTGGCGCCGGTCCACCGGTGAGGATTCCGATGATCTCGCGCATCTGCTCCAGCGCCAAGCTGGCGCGAAGCAGGTCTTGTTCGGCGCGGGCGCGCTCAATCTCGGCGCGCAGGGCGGGGAGGTCGCCGTCGCTGCCGACCTTGCGCCGTGTTCGCAGCGCGGCGAGGCGCTGATCGGCGAGGGCGAGGGCGCGGCGGGCGGCCTCGCTGAGGCGCTGAACTCCAGCGTGACTGTAGTAGATCTCTCGGACGCGAAAGGCGATCTCGCGTTGGGCCGCCTGCAGACCGACCTGCTGCGCCTGCAAACCGAGGCGCAGCGCGTCGGCCATCACCAGTGGCGCCATGGCGAACACCGTCTGGTCGACCTGGACCACGGCCGCGGCCTGGTGGTGGGCCTGGATCACCGTCGGCGGTGGCAGGTTGGCCAATTGGGCGTCGGTCAGGGTCAGGCCGAAGGCGGCGCCCATACCCTTGGCCATCGAGGTGAAATCGAAGGACGCCTCGACGGAGTTGTAGGTGTATTGGCCGATGGCCTTGACGTCCGGCAGCCAGGCCGTGCGCAGCCGTTGCTGGTTGCTGCGGGCCTCGGCGAGGCGGGCGCGGGCGACGGCGAGGTCGGGGTTTGCCCGCTGCGCCGCGGCGATGGCGTCGTCGAGGGCGAGGCCAGGCGCGGCGGCGCCACC
>SXNM01000227.1 GCA_005777155.1 Pseudomonadota bacterium
GCTACGGCGGTGGCTTTGGCGACTATGGCGGCGACGGTGGCGACAAGCCGCGCGGCGATCGGCCTCGCCGGGCCTCGGCGCGCGCTGTCGAGTTCCGCGCCCTTGAGGTCTCGGTACAGGACGGCAACGTCAACCGTGCGCTCTCGATGCTGAAGCGCAAGATGGCCAACGAGGGAATCTACAAGGAGCTTCGCAAGCGTCGCTACTTTGAGAAGCCTTCCGAGGAGAAGAAGCGCCGCAGCCGTGAGGCCGATCGTCGTCGCAAGAAGGCCATCCGCATCGCGCGTGAGCGCAGCGCGCAGGCCTGAGCAGTCGATGACGGGCGCTGCGCGGCTTCACGCTTGGCGGCAGGCAGGGACGCACCCTAGGCGTCCTGGTCTCGGGTCGGCGCTTATGGCCCTTGGTCTCGTGGTGCAGGCTGCGCTCGCCACGGCGACGTCGGCGGACGCGGCGACCAAGACCAAGGCAAGAGACAAGACCAAACAGCGCCCGGTCGCAGCTGAGGCTGCGGAGCCCAAGCCGTCGAGCGGGCGCGACGCCGCCCCAGCGTCCACCACGACCCCGGCGGGTGGCGGCGCAGATGGTGGCGGGGCTGACACCGCTTCGCCGCCTAGCGCAGATCGCGGCGGGTCAGCTGGGAGCCGGGGCGCCGGGCCCAGCGCTGACCGCGAGGCGACGCCAGCACCGGCGCCGACCGTGACGCCATCGCCGAGCCAGCCCACCAAGGCCAAGCCAGCCCTCGCCGCGCCGCCCGAGGGCCTCTCGGAGCGGGTTGAGGCGGCGACTCGTCCGCTGTGGCAGGGCGGCTTCATCCAATTCAACATCGGCTACGGCTTGGCGGGCGGCGAGGCTGGCCCCGCGATCCCAGACCCGGACAACGCGGTGTTCAACGGCGGCTTCGCGGCGTGGCGCGAGAAGAACTGTCTATTCGGCGACCGGGGCTGCTACGACAAGGCCATCACCACCGACGCCGGCAGCGGCCTCGCTGTGGCCTTGCAGTTTGGCTACAACATCCTCGGCTGGGCGTCGATCTGGGCGGACGTGGCGTGGAAGGGCAGCCTCGGCAGCAAGATCGACATGGCGGGGACGGCCGCCGTCTCGCTCATCGCTGGGTTCCATCCCTTGCGCGCATGGCGCGCCGACACCCCTGTCGATCTGCGCATCTATGGCGGCTACGGCGTCTTCGATCTGCTTTACTACCACGAGACCGAATTTCAGGTCGACGCCACCGGCAAGGCCTTCACTGGCACCTCGATCCCGTTTGGCATCTCGAGCGAGTGGCGGGTCCCTGAGAGCACCTTCGCGATTGGCCTCGATTTGCGCGGCGTGCGGGCCAGCTATGGCCGCTGGATCTACAACGACGACAAGGACATCTCGTCCGATCTGTCGGCTGCTCCGGTGACGACGCTGCGGATGGAAGGCCGTATCATCTTCGCTTGGCACCTCTAGCCGCGACGGCTCTGCTCCCCTTGCTGACGGCGGTGCGTACCGGCGGTGCGCGGCGAAGGCCCTCAGCGCCGGTCCCACGGTGGACGGTGGCGGAGGGGCGGCGGCCGTCCAGCGGTTGACGCCTGCCCGGCGTCACTCCAGCATGCCCACACGCGCCGGCAAGGCCGGATTGGAGCCTGTATGCAGAGCCGATCGATCCATCGGGTGACGAGAGCCCGTGCCCTGGCGCTCACATGGGTCGCTGCAGGCTTCGGTCTGACGGTGTCGCCGGCGGCGCGCGCCGCGAACGTCGACGCTGTCCTCTCGATCTTGCAGTCGAAGGGCAACGCCGGTGTGGCGCGTGGCCCAAAGACTATCGACGACGCGGCCAAGGCCAAGGTCGAGGCGATGACGGAGCAGCTGGCACAGCGCACCGGCGGCAAGGCCTACGTCGTCGTGCTGCCCGAGGGCGAAGATCCCGGCGACTACATCAGCATTTACGGGAAGATGGGGCTGTCAGGCCGCGACGTCGTAATCGCCACCAACGGCAAGGATTGGGAGCTGCGCTGCGACGCGATCTCCAAGGGGCAGAAGCAGACGCTCTTCAGCCAGACGCTCGGCAAGGGCGGCAACCCGCTGGAGCGGCTCGAGAAGCTCACCAACGCGCTGCCGGCCGCCGTCCAGTCTAGCCAGCAGTCGCAGCGCGGCACCAAGGCGATCGCGACCACGGGAGCTCGCCCCTACCAGCCGGTGGGCCAGGCCGAGGGTGGATTTCCGTGGGGTTGGACGCTGTTTGGGGCCTTGGTGGTGGGCGCGGTCGGGGTGGTCTTCTGGCGGCGTAAGCAGCGCGATCGCTCGCTGGCCGCCGAGCTCAAGACGGCCCTCGATCCTGGGGAGTCGGCCATGGCCGAGATCTTCCTCGGTATGGATGGCCTTGAGGAGCACCCGCGCTTCGACCAACTGCTCAGCCGCGCGACGGCGCTGTCGAGCAAGTTCGACGAGTTGAAGGCGCAGAGCCCGAGCCGGCAGGCCATCGGGCAGGCGGAGTCGCTGTCGCGGCAGGCCCGCGAGCTGCACGGAGAATTCCGCGGCATCGGCGCGCCAACGGGCCGACTGACCGGGAACTGAGCGCTGGCGGCAGAGGGGTCGCGCGCAATGGAGTATTCATGCGCCTCGTGAGTCAGGGACGCGTCTACTTGCCGGGCGAGCAGGTGTTTCGCGCGCCTCGCTTTTTCGACAAGTTCAAGCACTTCTTCGGCGGCGAGATGGATCTGCGCACCGGTGAACAGAAGCTGACCCGCGACGCGCTGTCGTTGACCGAGGCCATCCAGAGCGGCCTCGCGCGGGCGGGGATCGACAACGCCGTCAGCCTCGTCGTGGATACCGACGTCGTGTTTCAGGACGCTGAGGGGCAGCGCGGCGACGGCGAGATGTTGGTGAGCGCCATGCGCCACGCCCATGAGCGTTTCGAGGCGGGCTTCGAGACGCTGCGCGCTGTCTTTGAGCACGAGGGCAACGGCATCCACGCGCTCATCGAGGTGACGGTCAAGGCCAAGCACGCCCAGGACGCGCCGGCGGCGACCATCGCGATTGGCGCCCGCATCGACGAGCTGCGGCCGCGCGACGGCGAGTCGATGGAGGAGGCGCGCGAGCGCATCGGCAAGCGCCTCGCCGACACGACCCTGGTGCCGACGGCGCGCAACGCCTTGGCTGACCTCGGCGGCCGGATTCAACAGGGCCTAGCCCGCACGTTCGCCCAGGGCCGAGTCGAGATGGACCAGCCCGAGGCTGCGGTGGTGCGGCCGAGCGCCCAAGAGGTCAGCGACGCCGCCACCCACCGTGACGAGCGCAGCGCGCACCTGCGTGACACGCCACACTACCCGCGGGCCGGCGCCTATGGCCCCTACTACGACCCCTGGGGCACCTACTACCGCGATCCGATGGACACGATGGTCAACCTGATGATCATCGACGCCATGCTCTCGCCACGCCATCACTGGGGCTACGGCGCCTACGGCCTCGGCCACGGTTGGGCGAGCTATGGCGCCCCGGTGCACGTCATCCACCACCACGGCGCCCCAATCTGCGACGCCAGCGAGATCGGTAGCTACAGTAACCAGTTGGCTGGTGTGGGCCAGGTGGCGAGCCTCGACTTCGACTCGGCGACCTGGGATGACTCGGCCATGGCTAGCTACGACAGCGGTCAGTCGTCTTGGGCCTCAGTCGGCGACGGTGGCGGCAGCAACTCCAGCTTCGACTGCGTCGGCTACGACGACCCGAACCAGCGCAGCGCCTCGTGGGACTGCTCGAGCGATTGCTCGTGGGACTGCTCGAGCGACTGTTCGTGGGATTGCTCCAGCGACTGCTCCAGCGACTGCTCGTCGAGCTGGGACTGAGCTTGGAGCTCGAGGCCCAGGGACCCAGCGTCGCCGACGCCGCCGCGCGGCCCATGGCGAGGCCCGAGGCGGTTGCATTGCTCCCGGTCTGGCGGGGCGATCGACTCCTGCAGGGCATCGTTCGCGGCCAGCGCTTCGTCCACAACCCAGCGGTGACAGACGGCCTGGTCTTGCTGTCGCCCCGAGCCGGCGCCTTGCTCGATGCTTCGGACGGCGCACCGCTCGGGCAGACGCTGGAGCGCATCAGCATAGGCGCAGCGTCGGATCCGCGTTGGCTGGGTGAGGCGAGGCTGCTCTTGCGCGGCGGCATGATCCAGCACTCACGTCGCGAGCAGCTGACCGTCGACGCCTGGCTGGGCCGGCGCCCGGCGGTGGCTGAGCGCACTTTTGACCTTTGGCTGCACGTCACCAACGACTGCAACCTCGATTGCCCCTACTGCTACATCGACAAGTCCAAGGCGCGCATGGATGACGGCGCCATGGCGCGCGCCGCACGCGCCATCGAGGCTGCCGCCGCCGCCGGCCACTGCGAGCGGGTGCATGTCCGGTACGCCGGTGGCGAGCCGATGCTGCGCTTTGCCGAGGTGCAGCGCTTTCACGCCGACGCCGTCGCCGCCTGCGATCGCCACGGTGTGCGCTACACGGCAGCGATTTTGACCAATGGCACGGTGGTGCCCGACGGCGCGCCAGCGTGGCTCCGTGCCCATGGCGTCGGGCTCTCGGTGTCCATCGACGGTCTGGGTGCGGCACAAGACGTCATGCGCCCGACACGGGCCGGGCGCGGGAGCTGGCGGCATTTGGCGCGCGGCCTCGAGGCGTGGCGACGGGGCGGCGTCGAGCCATACGTGCTCGTCACGCTGGGCGACGGCAACATCGATGAGGCACCTGCGCTGGTGCGCTGGCTGTTGGCCGAGGGGCTTGCCTTTCGGCTGAGCTTGGTGCGCGACCTGGAGCTCGGGCGGGGAGACATGGACGACCGCCATGGCGCGCAGCGACCGCGACAGGCGCCCCTGCCGGCCGGCGGCATCCTGCAAGGCGACGCGCTGCAGCGGGTGCTCCGGCCGCTGATGACCGCATATGACGCCATCGAGGCCCACGTCGGCGCCCAGGTCGACGCCGGCGTCGCTGTCGCGCCGGAATTTCGCGCCAAGCACCGCTTCTGCGACCTGTCGCCCTTCCGGCCCATCGGCAAGGCGTGTGGCGCTGGCAGCAACTACGCGGCGATCGGCCCTGCGGCGGCGTTCTCTGCGTGCCAGGCCGCCCTCCATCATGGCGATGAGGTCGCGACCCTCGCTGGCGACCGCTCCATCGTCGAGCAAGCCCGGGCGCACCGGCCCTTCGGCGCCTTCACCCGCGCTGAGGGCAACGACGACTGCCGAAGCTGCCGGCACCAACTCAGCTGCGCCGGCGGGTGCCCGCTGCTGCTGCATCGCCGCGATGGTCACATCGACGGAAGGTCGCCATTTTGCGAGGTCTTTCGGGCGGTCCTGCCGCGCATCGTCCGCATCGCCGCGCTGGAGTTGGTCGGCCAGCGGCGTCGCGCCACTGCGACCACCTAGCGACGCGACGGGAGATCCGTGGCTGCAGCTCTCGCCGGCTGTATCTCCAGCGGCGGCGCCCAGGGCGCCAGACCATCCGCGTCGCTACGCCGACTCGACCCCGGAGAGGCGAGCCTCGCACTCGGCGCACCGCGCTGCCCAAGGCGTCTCGTCCAGCACTTGTAACGGCAGCGCGACGGAACACTCGACGCAGGTGCCGAAGGCAGGCTCGCCGTCTGGGCCGGCAGAGAGGCGCTTCTGGGCGTCGCTGACCTGATCGAGGAAGAGGCGCAGCCGCTCTAGCGGTGTCTGGCCGGGCTTGCGCTCGTGCGGGAGCTTGAGGTCCAGCAAGTTTGCGTTCTGACTCGACAACATCGCCGTCAGCTTGGCGTTGACTGCCATGCCTTTGCGCCCGAGCTCCTGGCGCCAGCGCGCCCGTCGCCCCGGATCGGCGAGCTGAGCCAGTGTCGCGGGTTGCAATCGCATCGGCCCCTCGCTGCGACGGCTGGCGGCGTCGCGTCGCCACGCTTCAGCCATCGGAGGCGCAAGTGTGGCATGGACCGCGCCACGGCGCACGCCCGCAGCGAACGGGAGTATCGAGAGGCGGCCGCGAGCTGCGGCACATGGCCTCGTAGCGCCGGAGGCTGCGCTGCCGCCGCCCGCCGCCCCATCGGCCCGGCGGGGGCAGCACCTACGCGAGACGTTGGCCTCCGCCGCCTGCGCCAGATTGCACAATTCGCGGCCTCTGTTGCTTGCGTTTCGCAACTTGCAAGCTACAGTTTACACAGGTCGGCGTTGGGACTGTTGCTTCGCACGTCCACGCTCGGTCTTCTTTTTGCTCCCGCATCGCGGTAGGCTCGGAGTCATCAACACATGAGGAACTGGACCCGACTTGGCCTCTCCCTGGCCACATGGACGCTGCTTGTCGCGGCCACACCACTCGATCACTCAGGCGCGGTCGAGGTCGGAGTGTTTGGCGGCTACAACGTGATCTCCGATGACTCTGAGCTCGGCAACGCCCACAACCCGGGCAACGTGCCTGTGTCTGGCCTGTTGCTTGGCGGTCGCGGCGGCCTCAACCTGAACAACGGCCTCGGCGCGGAGCTTGAGTTCAAGTACGTGCCGACCGACTACAGCAACGACGGCGGCGCCGCTCCGATCATGGGGTTCCGCGGCAATGGCCTCGTGCACTTCGGCCTCCTGGGTCATAGGCTGCGGCCCTTCCTGCTCATCGGCGCTGGCGTCGAGTACCTGAGCCGGGCCAACGACTTGAAAGGCGATGACGCGACCGCGACCGACGTCGACTTCGAGTGGCACCTCGGCCTCGGCGCCAAGTATCACGTGTTGGACAACCTGCTGCTGCGCCTCGACGCCCGCTACGTCAACATCGCTGGCCGCAACGACCTGACCGCCAACAACATCGAGGTCATGCTCGGCGTGTCGTGGTGGATTGAGGGCAAGCCGGCCGACACTGACGAGGATGGGCTGCCCGACCGTGACGACAAGTGCCCGGAGCAGGCCGAAGACAAAGACGGCTTCGAGGACACCGACGGCTGCCCGGAGGCCGACAACGATCAGGACGGCTTGGTCGACGCCGAGGACAAGTGCCCGCTTGAGGCCGAGGACAAGGACGGCTTCGAGGACGCCAACGGCTGCCCAGATCCCGACAACGACGGCGACGGCGCGCCAGACACCAGCGACAAGTGCCCGATGCAGGCTGAGGACAAGGACGGCTTCAAGGACGAAGACGGCTGCCCTGACCCAGACAACGACGGCGACGGCGTGCTCGACGGCGATGACAAGTGCCCGATCGTGGCCGGCGTCAAGGACGAGGCGGGCTGCCCGTTGCAGGACAAGGACAAGGACGGCATCCCAGACAAGGCTGACAAGTGCCCGGATCAGGCTGAGACCTTCAACGGAATCGACGACGAGGACGGTTGCCCGGACAAGAAGTCGTTGGTCCTGATCACCGAGACCGAGGTCAAGATCCTGCAGAAGGTCAACTTCGAGACGGGCAAGGCGGCGATCAAGGCCGACAGCTTCGAGCTCCTCGACACGGTCGCGTTGGTGCTGAACAAGCAGCCGCAGATCAGCAAGATCATGACCGAGGGCCACACCGATGACGTCGGCAGCGACGACGCCAACCTTGCCTTGTCGCAAGGCCGCGCCGAGGCCGTGCGTAACTACCTGATCGAGAAGGGAGTTGCCAAGGACCGCCTCGAGGCCAAGGGCTACGGCGAGACCGCGGCGCTCTGCCTCGACATCGCCACGCTGGCCAAGGACAAGGCCTCCGAGAAGAAGAACAAGGCCGCGCTCGCCGCCTGCCGTGAGCAGAACCGGCGCGTCCAGTTCAAGATCTTGGAGATCAACGGCAGGGCCGTCGCTGCCACCGAGACCGTCACCATCAAAGAGAAGAAGGAAGTGACCGAGTAGGTCTGGGCAAGTCGCGCGCCGACCGCCGCCCCAATCGCGGCGGTCGGCGCCTTGCTCGCTGGACTCGGCTCGGCCTTGCCTACATTGGCACCGCGGCCAACGCCCGTGTGCGCAGGGCTGCGGCCCGTCCCAGGCCAGCGCCTCCGGTGCCTTTGGCAGATCGCCCGCGCTCGGGGGAAGCCGCTTCTGCCTCGCCACCGGCGGACGTCCAGGTTCCATGGGGCCGCGGCCCATCGAGATGCGCCCTTGCGGCGAGGCTGAGGCGACGCCACCTAATAGGTGGGCTGGCCTTCGCGCACACTTGGCGTGAGCGGCGCGAAGCCGTCGGGCCTCAGCGCCGATTGCCGTCGACGAACAAGACCTTTACGCTGCCGCCGCGCGCCCACAGGCGCACCGGAGCCACCAGATGCCGAGCACATTGAACCAGCTGCGCGAACAGCTCGACGGCCTGCAGCAGCAATACTATCTGCACTTCGCCGGCCAGCCGCGTGTCACCCGCAACCTCGAGATGATGCGACAGATGGCGGTGCGGGCCGGCGCGCTGCGCAGCGAGCTAGCGACCTTGGCCGAGAGCGAGGCAAGGACCGCAGCGCTGGCCTTGGCGGCTGAGCGGCTTGAGCTCTACCGCGGCGAGGTAGCGGCCATTGACGCCGCCCGGGTCGAGGTCGGTGATCGTGGCGTCGAGGCGGCTTGGCTCGGCCAGCGTGCCAACCACGTCTTCCACCGCTATCGCCGGCACTTCGCCGGGCGATCGCGCTCTGGGCGTGACATCTCGATCTTGCAGGAGATGATCAGCGACCTCGACGCAATTCGCGGCGAGATGGCGACGCTCGGCGACGGCTGGCGGAGCGCCCAGCTGACCCGCGATCGAGAGATCGTCGACAACTTCCTCGGTCTCTTCCGGCAAGAGGTGCGCGAGATCAAGGCAGCCCGCGACGGCGCCGACGGCGAACAGGCCGAGTCGTTGTTCGCGCAGCTGGCGAACGATCAGTTCGAGCAGTACCGCCTGCACTTCGCCGGCCAGCCTCGCGTCAGCCGACGGCCCGAACTGCTGGAGCAGATGTGCGGCAACCTCGAGGCCATCCTGTCGCGCATGCAGGCCCTGCCTTCGCAGGGTTTTCACGGCGCCCACAACCCGCAGAACGCCCGAATTGTGGTCGAACGCCTCGCGGCGTGGCGCGGTGAGCTGGAGGGGATCCGCGAGGTTCGCACCAAGACGTCGCTCAGCGAGATGGTGTCGCAGCTCGGCCGCGCCGCCGAGGTCGTGCTCGAGGTCTACAACGAGCGGTATGCCGGGCAGGCGCGTGCCAGCCGCGATCTTGGGCTGCTCTGCGGTCTCTGCGATCGCTTGGTCGATCTGGAGCGCCAGATGGAGACCATCGGCCGTGTGCAGACGCTGGTCGACAACGAGCGCAACCTCGAGTTGGTGCATGACCTGATGCACATGCTCGAGGCCGAGTACGACGAGATCGACAAAGCGCAGCAGGCGGGCGCGGCGGCCTCATCTGGCCCAGCCGGGGCACCGTCAGCGTCCTGATCGGAAGGAAAGGGCGAGCCCAGCTCCGCGCTGACCAAGGAGCGCGTGGCGGCGGCGCGACGAAGGAGCACGGCAGATGAAGCAGGACTTCGCAAGGCGAATCGCGGCGACGCTGGCGGACATCGAGGCGGCGGGCACCTTCAAGCGGGAGCGTCAGCTGCTCTCGTCGCAGGGCGCTGAGATCATGGTCGAGCGCGGAGAGGTCCTCAACTTCTGTGCCAACAACTACCTGGGGCTCGCCAACCACCCCCGGCTCCTGGCGGCGGCCCATGCCGCGCTCGACGCCCACGGCTATGGGCTGAGCTCGGTGCGCTTCATCTGCGGCACTCAAGATGTGCACAAGGCGCTGGAGCGCGAGCTGGCCGCCTTCCTCGGCATGGAAGACGCCATCCTCTACTCGAGCTGCTTCGACGCCAACGGTGGGCTCTTTGAGACGCTGCTGGACGCTGAGGACGCGGTCATCTCCGACAGCCTCAACCACGCCTCGATTATCGATGGCGTCCGGCTCTGCAAGGCGCAGCGCCTGCGCTGGAACCATGGCGACCTCGCCGACCTTGAGGCGCAGCTGCAGGCGGCTTCGTCGGCGCGCACGCGACTCATCGCGACCGACGGCGTCTTCTCGATGGACGGCGACATCGCCGACTTGGCGGCCATCTGCGCCCTCGCCGACCGCTACGACGCGCTGGTGATGGTCGACGACAGCCACGCCACCGGCTTCGTCGGACGGACCGGCCGCGGATCGCCCGAGCATTGCGGCGTCCAGGGCCGGGTCGACATCATGACCAGCACCCTGGGCAAGGCACTCGGCGGCGCATCTGGCGGCTTCGTCGCCGCGAGCGCCGACGTCGTCGCCTTGCTGCGCCAGCGCTCACGGCCCTACCTGTTCTCCAACACCCTGGCCCCGGTCATCACCGCCACTTCGCGCGAATGCCTAGCGATGTTGAGCGAGAGCACCGCGCTGCGCGACAAATTGGCCGCCAACACAGCGCAATTTCGCAGCGCGATGGAGGCGGCTGGGTTCGCGATTCGCCCAGGCGTGCACCCGATCGTGCCCATCATGCTGGGCGAGGCGCGGCTGGCGTCAGCGATGGCGGAGGCGCTGCTGGTTGAGGGCATCTACCTGATTGGCTTCAGCTTTCCCGTGGTGCCTCGCGGCCAAGCGCGGATCCGCGTTCAGATCAGCGCCGCCCACTCGAGTGAGATGATCGAGCGCGCCGTGGCTGCCTTTGTTCGCGTCGGCCGGCAGCTCAGCGTCATCGCCTAAGTTGCTGTTGGGCTAGGCATATCGCGCGGCGGCGGCGGCGCGCGGCCGAGGGGCCGACCGCGCGCCGGATGGTGCCCGCCGCGCTACTTGCACGCTGAGGACAGCCAGGCGTTGCCGGCCTTGGCGCCGGCGCAGATCTCGCAGCCCTTGGCGGGATTGACGGTACCGTCTGCCCAGCACTTACCGCCGATGCTGCAGGCGTCGCTGGTGATTCGGACCGTACGCAGGCGGTGGTTGCCGGTGTCGGCGACGATGAGGTCGCCGTTGTCTAGCGCGATGACGCCGAGCGGGCTGTTGAACAACGCCGAGGCCTTGTCGCCGTCCTTGTAGCCGCCGCCCGAGCCGACGACGGTGGTGACGATGCCGCTCTCGATGCGGCGGACGCGGTGGTTGCCGAGCTCGACGACCCAGATTCGGCCGCTGCTGTCAGCCTCGATACCCCAGGGCCGATTGAAGCGGGCGTCTGTGGCGGCGCCATCGCCGAAGCCAGCGTTGAGGCCGGCGAAGGTGGTGACCGTGCCGTCGGGGAGCACTCGGCGGACCCGGTGGCCATCCCACTCGGTGACGTACAGCGTACCTGCGACGTCGACCGCGATGCCGATCGGGTACTGGAACTGCGCCGTGGCGCCCTTGCCGTCCTTATAGCCGTAGGTCGAGCCGGCCCGCGTCGTGACCGAACCGTCTGCCGCGATGACTCTCACGCGATTGTTGTTAAAATCAGCCACATAGACGGTGTCTGCGCCGTCGACCGCGAGGCCGATGGGCTGACTCAGGCCGGCTGCGGCGCCCTTGCCGTCTGCGGCGCCGGCGGTGCTGCTGCCGGCGAGGGTCGTCACTGTGCCGTCCACCGCGACCACGCGGACCCGGTTGTTGTAGCGATCGGCGACGACGACGGCGCCGGAGGACAGCACACCGACGTCGCTCGGTTGATTGAACCAGGCCTTGGCCCCGGCGTCGTCGACAAAGCCGGCATTGCCCGAGCCGGCGATGGTCGTGACCTTGCCGCTGGCGTCCACCTTTCGTACGCGGTGGTTGCTTTGGTCGGCCACCCAGAGCGTGCCTGTCACGTCGAGCGCGATGCCGGTCGGCGCGTTGAAGCGGGCGTTGGCGCCAGAGGCGTCGGTCCAGCCGGCGGTCGAGCCGGCGAGGGTGCCGACGATAGTGGTGCCCGCCTCTGGCTTGCAGGCCGCGTTGACGCAGATCTCGCCGATCGTGCAGGGGTTGCCGTCGTCGCACGCGAGGCTGTTGGGCGCCTGCTGGCAGGCGTTGCTGACGCAGGCGTCCGTCGTGCAAGGGTTCTTGTCGTCGCAGTGGCTGGCCAGCTCGCACCAGCCCTTGCAGCCGATGATTTTGGTGAAGGTGCAGACGCTGGTCCCTGTGTCGCAGGCGTCGGTGGTGCACTCGTCCTGGTCGTCGCAGCCGATCTGCGCGCCGGCGCAAGTGCCTGACTTGCAGACGTCTTTCTCGAAGCAGAGCTTGCCGTCGTCGCAACCAGCGCCGTCGGCCAGCGGCGTGAAGTTGCCGGTGTCCTTGTCGCCCAAGCACGCGAGGCAGCTCGCGCCTGACTTGGTCCAGCCGTGGCTCCAGCAGGCGCCGCCGATCTTGCAGGGCGTGGCGGTTGCTTGGGCCGAGCGGACGCGGTGGTTGCTGGCGTCGACGATGTAGACCAAGCCTCGCGGCAGGCTGGCGAGGCTGCGCGGCGTGTAGAGGTGGGCCGAGAGGCCTTCGCCGTTGACGTAGCCGGCGACGCCGCCGCCCGCCCAATCGAGGACGTTGGCGTTGGCGTCGACCCTACGCACGCGCTGGTTGTCGGAGTCGGCGACGAGCAGGTCGCCCGTGGGCAGCCAGAGCACGTCCCAGGGGTGGTTGAAGCGCGCCTTTTGGCCCTGGCCTGCGAGATAGCCGACGCCACCGTCGCCAGCGATCGTGACCACTTGGCCCTTGGGGCTGACCTTGCGCAGGCGGTTGCCGCCGTGCTCGACGAAGTAGACGGTGCCGTCCGGCCCGACGTCGAGGCCGATCGGCCCGTTGAGCACCGCCGACGCGCCCTGGCCGTCTGTGAAGCCAGCGGCGCCACTGCCAGCGACGGTAGTGACCTGCGACTTGACGAGGTCCAGCTTTCGGATCCTATTGTTGCTGTAATCCGCGACGTAGACCACGCCGCCCTGCGAGTAGGCGACGCCGTACGGGTTGTTGAAGCGTGCTTGCTGGGCCGGACCGTCGAGGAAGCCCGCCGTGCCGCCCGCGGCGGTGCTGACGCTGGTGCCGTCGATGAGGCGGAGGCGATGGTTGCCGAGGTCGGCGACCATCACCCGATCGCTGGCGTCGGCGTCGACGTCGGCCGGCTGATTAAAGCGTGCGCTCTGGGTGTCGCCGTCGATGAGGCCCGCGACCGAGCCCATCCACGTCGACACCGTTCCGTCGTCGGCGATGAGCCGCAGCCGGTGGTTGCCGCGGTCGGCGATGACCTGAACGCCCGTGCTCAGCACAGCGACGCCGCCAGGGCCGTTGAAGCGCGCCTGGTTGGCGGCGCCGTCTGTGGCGCCCTGACCGATGCCGGCTTGCAGCTCCACCCACACTGCGGTCCCTGCTTGGCATTTGGCGCCCTTGCAACTATCGCCCATGGTGCAGCTGTCGCCGTCATTACAGGGCAGGCTGTTCTCGGCCCACACGCACTTGTTCTTGACGCAAGTGTCGGTGGTGCAGGGGTTCTTGTCGTCGCACTGCGGGTCTGTCTCACAGTATTCGCCGCAACCGATGATGACCTCGAAGCGGCAGGCGCCTGTCTTGGCGTCGCAGCTGTCTTTGGTGCAGCTGATCTTGTCGTCACAGGTCTTGGCGGCGCCGGAGAGGCACTTGCCGCTGGCGCAGGCGTCTTGCTCGGTGCACGGCGCGCCGTCCTCGCAGGCGGCCTTGTCGGCGAGGGCTGTCCAGGCCTTGGCGTTGACGGCAAAGTCGCAGGCCTCGCAGGCCGCTGCTGGGTTGCGGAGACCGTTGCCGACACACACGCCGCCGATTTGGCAGGTCGTCCCGCTCTCCTTGATGCGGCGGATCCGGTGGTTGGCCCAGTCAGCGACCAGCACGGCGCCATCAGCCGCGATCTCGAAGCGCCACGGCTGATTCAGTCGGGCGATAGTCGTGGCCTCGCCGTCCTGGTTGCCGGCCACGGCGCCGGCCAGGGTGCTGACCGAGCCGGAGGGCGAGATGGCCCGCAGCCGGTGGTTGTAGCGGTCGGCGACCAGGACGCGGCCGCCGCTGTCGACGCCGATGCCCCATGGGTAATGGAAGCGGGCGTTCTGCGCCCCGCCATCGACCAGTCCGGCGACGCCGCTACCGGCGAGCGTCGTCACCTCGCCATCGGCGCTGACCCGGCGGATGCGGTGGTTCTCGTAGTCGGCCACCAACACGCCGCCAGCTGGCAAGGTCGCGACATCAATCGGGTAGCGGAACTGGGCCGCGGCGCCCTTTCCGTCGGCGAAGCCAATGCCGCCACCGGCCAGCGTGCTGACCGTGCCATCCGGGGCGACGTGGCGGACGCGGTGGTTGCTGAAGTCGGCGACATACGCGCCGCCGCCAGCGATCAGAGACGCGCCATAGGGGTAGTTGAAGCGCGCGACCGACGCCGCGCCGTCGGCGTATCCGGCGCCGATGCCCGTCCACGTCGACGCGTTGCCGCCCTTGTCGATGAGGCGCAGGCGGTGGTTGCTGAAGTCGGTGACGACCAACACACCGTCGGCGCGTGACTCGATGTCGGAGGGGCCATTGAACTGCGCCTGCCCGCCCTTGGCGTCGGTCATGCCGGCGATGCCGCTGCCGGCGAACACGGCCAGCGTACCTGCGCTGAGGTCGACGACGCGGATGCGATGCTCCTCACCGTTGGCGATGTAGAGGCGACCGTCGGCGCCGGTGACGACCGCCCGGGGGCCATTCATCAGGGCCTTGCTGAGGGGGCCGTCGAGGCTGCCCGCGCCGTCGCCGGCGATGGTTTTGACCTCGGTGCCCTTGCCAGGCTTGCAGACGCCGCCAGCGCAGACGTCGCCCCACGTGCAGGCGTCGCCGTCGTCGCAGCTCTTGACGTTGGCGGCATTGCCGCACTTGCCGCTGCTGCATGCGTCGTTGGTGCACGGGTTCTTGTCGTCGCAGTCCTCGACCTTGGTGCAGTTGCCGCCGCAGCCGACGATGGGCACGAAGATACAGCCGCCGGAGCCGTTGTCGCAGGAGTCGTTGGTGCACTTGTCGCCGTCGTCGCAGACCTTGGCGCCGCCCTTGCAGCTGCCGTCGGCGCAGGCCTCTTGCGCGCTGCAGACGTCGTCGTCGAGGCAAGGGCTGCTATTGGCGAGCGTCGTCCAGTCCGTCGCGCTCTTGCTCGGATCGCAGACCTGGCAGGGGCCCTGCGGATTGGGCAGGCCAGCGCGTACGCAGGCCTTGGCGATCGAGCACCACGCCACGCCGCCGCCCGCCCACACACGGCGGAGCCGATGGTTCGACGAGTCGACGATGACGAGGCCGCCCGAGCTTGGCTCGACCGCGATGCCCGCTGGAAAGTTGAATCGCGCCGTCATGGCCGCGCCGTCGAGGAAGCCCGCGGTGCCGCTGCCGGCGATCGTCGACATCGAGCCGCCCAAGAGGCGCCGAACCCGGTGGTTGTTGCGATCGCTGACCCAAAGCGCGCCGGTGTCGTCGACGGCCACTCCGTACGGCGCCTGCAGCCTCGCGGTCGCGGCGTCGCCGTCGAGCCAACCGGCGACGCCGGAGCCGGCGACCGTGGTCACGGCGCCGTCGGGCGAGAGACGACGGATGCGGTGGTTGCCCATATCGGCGATGAAGATGGCGCCGTCGGCGTGAATGGCCAAGCCGCGCGGCAGATTGAACCGCGCGACCGACGCCGCGCCGTCGGCGAAGCCCGCCACCGAACCGGCGAGCGTGGCGACCTGCCCGCCGGCGATGACGCGCAGGCGGTGGTTATTTTGATCGCTGACGACCAGCGCGCCGCCCTTGCGGGCCACGACGTCGATCGGTCCGTTGAAGCGGGCCTTGAGCGCCTCGCCCTCAACGAAGCCGGCCTGGCCGTCGCCAGCGAGGCGCGCCACGACGCCAGCCTCGACCTTGCGCAGCGTATGGTTGCCGACCTCGACGAAGTAGACGACGCCCTTGGCGTCGACGCCGACACCGTAGGGCTGGTTCAGCAGCGCCGTAGCAGCCTTGCCATCGCCGAGGCCGGGCTGACCCGTGCCTGCGAAGGTCGTCACCTTGCCGTCGGCGGCGACGCTGCGCAGCGTGTGGTTGTCGGTATCGCTGACCACGAAGCCGCCGCCGGGCAGGGCGACGACGTCGCGCGGGTTGTTGAAGCGGGCCTTGGCGCCGACCTCGTCAACCAGGCCGGCGTTGCCGTCGCCGGAGAGGTTGGCCACCGAGTCTGCGGTCGAGGCCTTGCAGGCGCCGTTGGCGCAGGCCTCGCCGAAGGTGCAGGGCTGGCCGTCGTCGCATGGAGCGCCAGACATCGGCGACTGCACGCACTTGCCGAGGACCTTGTCGCAGACGTCGCTCGTGCAGCTGTTGCCGTCGTCGCAGCTGCCAGCCTTGCCCTGGCACACGATCTTGTTGCTGACGATGGCGCAGGCGTCGCCGACGGTGCAGGCCGAGTCATCGTCGCAGGTCGCCTTCTCGGGCAGGGCGACGAAAGCGCAGGCGCCGCTCTTCTTGTTGCAGGAGTCGGTGGTGCAGGGGTTGCTGTCGTCGCAGACGGTCAGCGCGCCGGTGCAGGTGCCGCTCACGCAGACGTCCTGGGTCGTGCAGGCGTCGGCGTCGTTGCAGACCTTAGCGTTGGTCGCCGATGAGCACTTGCCGCTGACGCAGCTCTCGTCCGTGCAGGGGTTCTTGTCGTCGCAATCGCTCGCGGTGACGCAGTTTCCGCCGCAGCCTGCGATCGGCTTGGTGTTGCAGGCGCCGTCGCCGGGGTTGCAGCTGTCCTTGGTGCAGTCGTCGCCGTCGTCGCACTTTTTGGTGATGCCCGTGCATTTGCCGCCGGCGCAGCCGTCGCTCGCAGTGCAAGCGTCGCCGTCGTCGCAGGCTCCGCTGTTGGCGACCTGGACACAGCCGCTGACCGCGTCGCAGCTGTCGTCGGTGCACTTGTTGCTGTCGTCGCAGTTCTTCTTGGCTCCGACGCACTTGCCGTCGGCGCAGGCGTCCTTCTCCGTGCAGGCAGAGCCGTCATCGCAGGCGCCGGTGAGGACCTTGTGGACGCACTTGCCAGCGCTCAGGTCGCAGCTGTCGCTGGAGCACGGGTTGCTGTCGTTGCAGTCTTTGTCGCCCGCGCAATTGCCGCCGCAGCCCAAGATGGGGCCGTAGGAGCAGGCGCCCGTCTTGGTGTCGCAGGCGTCCTTGGTGCACTTCTCGCCGTCGTCGCAGATCTTCTTGGCGCCGGCGACGCAGATCTTGGCGCTGCAGGCGTCGCCAGCGGTGCAGGCGTCGCCGTCGGCGTCGCAGGCCTTGACGTTGGCCGTCTGGACGCAGCCGGCCTTGGGATCGCAGGCGTCGTCCGTGCAGGGGTTGCCGTCGTTGCAGTCCAGCCCGGCGCCGGGGGCGCACTTGCCACCCTGGCAGACGTCTGCGCTGGTGCACACCGTGCCGTCGGCGTCGCAGGGCTTGCCAGCCATCGCCTCGCCCTGGTTCTTACAGGCGCCGCTCTGCGCATCGCAGCTGTCGATGGTGCACAGCTCGCCGTCGTCGCAGCTCTTCTTCTTGCCGACGGTGCACACCTTCTCGACGCAGCTGTCGCCGGCGGTGCAGGCGTCGCCATCGGCGTCGCAGGGGCCGACCTGGGCGAGGTGCTGGCAGCCTTTGACCGAGTCGCAGCTGTCCTGTGTGCACGGGTTGCCGTCGTCGCAGCCGACCTTGGTGCCGGCGGCGCAAGCGCCCTCTTTGCAGGCGTCGCCGGCCGTGCAGACCGAGCCGTCGGCGTCGCACGACTTGCCGTCGACGACGGGCGTCATGGCGCACTTGGCAGACTTGGGATCGCAGAGGTTCTGGGCGCATGCGCTGTCGCCGCCGCTGTTGCAGGTGACGACCGTGGCCGGGTTTAGCTTGCACAGCCATGCGCTCGAGGACTTGTCGCAGTAGAGCTTGCCTAGGCAGGCATTGCTCGGGTTCTGTGCCGCACAGTCATCGTCGCTCTTGCAGGCGCAGATGGAGATGCCGCCTTGGCAGGCTCCGGCCTTGCAGCTGTCGCCGCTGGTGCAGCTGTTGCCGTCGTCGCAGGGGCCGTCGCTGAAGGTCTGGACGCAGCCGGTCTTTGGCTTGCAGCTGTCCTTGGTGCAGACGTTGTCGTCGTCGCAGTCGCTGGCGCTCTTGGCGCTGCCTTTGCACTTGCCGCCAGCGCAGAGGTCGAAGTCGGTGCATGCGTTGGCGTCATCGCAGGGCGCCTTGTTGGCCTCGTAGCCGCAGCCGGTCTTGCCGTCGCAGCTGTCGGTGCTGCACGGGTTGTTGTCGTCGCAGGGCACGGCGGCGCCGGTGCAGACGCCGTCCTTGCAGGTGTCGTCCTTGGTGCAGAGCGATGCGTCGTCGCAGGGGCCTTGGGCCCAGGCGATGGCGCACTTGCCGGTGGCGACGTCGCAGCTGTCGGTGGTGCAGGGGTTCCCGTCGTTGCAAACGGTCGCCGCGCCGCCCTGACAGGCGCCTTTGAGGCAGGTGTCGCCCTGCGTGCAGCCGTTGCCGTCGTCGCAAGCGCCGCTCACCGCGCTGGCGCTGCAGCCAGTCACCGGATCGCAGCTGTCCGTCGTGCAAGGGCTCTTGTCGTCGCAGTCGACGGCCTGGGCCTTGCACTCGCCGCCCTGGCAGGCGTCGCCGGTGGTGCAGGCGGTGCCGTCGCTGCAGGTCGCGCCCTCGGGTAGGCCGATCGAGGCGCACTGGCCGGTCTTGGCGTCGCAGCTGTCGGTGGTGCAGGCCTTGCCGTCATCGCAGGTCTTGACCGCGCCGGCCTTGCAGACGCCGTCCTTGCAGACGTCGTCGCTGCAGGGGTCGCCGTCGGCGTCGCATGGACCGCTCGATGGCGTGTGGCCGCAGGCGTTGGCGTTGCAGGAGTCGATGGTGCAGGGCTTGCCGTCGTCGCAGCCGGCGCCACCCTCGTCAGTCTCGCCGTCGCAGTCGTCATCCTTGCCGTTGCAGGTCTCGGCGGCCGGCTCGGCGGCGGAGCAGGCAGAGAAGGCCTCGGCGCTACAGGTGCGCTTACCACTGCAGCTGCCATGGCTGTTCGACTTGGCGCAGGCGCTGCTGACACCCTTCTCCGCGGCGAGCGGCGGGCAGGTGCAGGAGGCGCCATCGGCTGGCTGACAGAAGTTGCCTGTCGCGTTGCCGAGGGTCTTGCCGGGCGCGCACGCGTAGCCGCTCGGGCAGTCGCCGCTCTCGGTACAGGGCCGGCTGCAGACCTGCCCCAGAGCGCCGCCTTGCAAGCAGACGCCCTGCTCCATGCCGATGGCCTTGCAGATCTCGTCGCTTGAGCACGGCACGCAGAGCGCCGCCGCCTTGGCTAGACAGAACGTCTTGCCGCCGGCGCTCGGCACCGCGAGGCATTGCCAGTCCGCCTCGCACTCGTCCGACGTGGCGCAGGCCTGCAGGCAGCGCTGGCCGGCGCGCGCCCACATCTCGCTGCACAGGCCGCTGTTGCACTCACCGTTGCCCTTGCAGGCGCACCCCGGTTCGCCCTTGCAGTCGCCGCCGGCGTCGGTCGCGCCGTCCAGGTTGGCCGTGGTGTCGGTCTCCACGCCATCGCTGCCGCCGCCGCCAGCGTCGATCGTGACGCCGTCAGCGCCATCAGCGCCGCCCAAACCGCCGTCACCACCGGTGCCCGTCTCGACGCCAGGGTCGGTGATGCCCGGAACTGCCGCGTCTTCTGTCGAGCACGCGCCGGCGAGCGCGGCGAGCGCGGCGAGCGCGGCGACAGCGGCTAGGCTCCAAGGGCGCGTCAGCGAACGGGTTGCGGGGCGACGCCACGCGCCTACCGGAGTGTGGGCCGCCATCGTCGCCGCCAGCCGACCGGCCATGGCGGCGACGCTCTGCGGCAGATTCGCCAATGAACCCGAGAAGGAGACGAACTCTGACTGACGCTGCTGCGTCGCACCCTCGGTTTTACGCATCTTCGACCCCCTCCGCAATCTCTACAAAGTCTCCTGCAGCCTAGTCGCCACCGGGGCGGTTGGAAATAGCCCCGTTGGCCGCCAGCGTCAGAGCCCGACGCAGCGACCTGCCTTTTCAGCAGCCCGTCTGTGACCCCCTCAGAGCGGCCCGTGACCGCCATCTGTTGGACCGCTGAGACTTCCGGTTCATGTCTGCTCTTCCCGCCGCGTGACGGCTGAGGTAACCTGCCTTTCGGGCTTCACGTCACGACGCGAGTCTGGAGCAGTGCTTTGAGCAATGACTTTCGCCACCATAGCCGTCCGACCAACCCTGGTATGCCTGACTCCAACGGCGGCAGCGGCGGCACACGCATCCCGTCGCTCACGCTGCTCCGCGGTGGGCTGCCAGGCCGCATGTTCCGCATCGATCGCGACGGCATCACCCTGGGACGTCAACCTGACTGTGACATCCAGCTCGACGAGGGAGGCGTGTCGCGTCAGCATGCGCGCATCACGCTCCGCGTCGGCGACGCGCTCCACATCCACGATCTGGAGAGCACCAACGGCACCTTCGTCAACGGTCGCAGGGTCGAGCGGCACCGCCTGCGCGATGGTGACAAGCTCCAGCTCGGCTCGCTGGTCGTGTTTCGCTTCAACTACCAAGACGCGCTCGATGAGGCCTTTCAGCGCCAGCAGTTCGACTCGATCACCCGCGACTCGCTGACGGGCTGTCACAACCGCATGTACTTTGACGAGTCGCTGCGTCGCGAGCTGGCCTGGGTGCAGCGGCGGCGTGGCGCCGTCGCGGTGGCGCTGATCGACCTCGATCACTTCAAGCTGATCAATGACCAGCATGGCCACGCCGTCGGCGACGTCGTCCTCCACGCCGTGGCGCAGGCGCTCTATGGCGCGCTGCGTACTTACGACGTGCTGGCGCGCTATGGCGGCGAAGAATTCGCTGTGCTGCTGCGCGACGCGGGCCAGACCGACGCGCGCACCGTCGGTGAGCGGCTGCGCGTGGCGGTCGAGACGCTGCGCATCTTGCATGAGCAGCGCTACATCGAGCCGACCGCGAGCATCGGACTGGCGCTCGCCGACGAGGTCGGGGCTGATTCGAGCGCAATCATGCGTCTCGCTGATCAGCGCCTCTACGCCGCCAAGGCCGCCGGTCGCAATTGTCTGTTCTGGGGGCCGCCGAGCGACCAGGGCGATAACGTGCACACCGAGCCGGTCGACGGCTACACCGCTCGGCAGGCCATCGCTCATCATCGGCAGCAAGCGTCGGGGCTGGAGGAGATCGTCGAGGTCGGCCCGGACGCGCCAGCAGAGAGCTTGACGCCGGGGGGAGTGGCGATGCGCGCTGGTGAGCGCCTGATCAACGGCCAAGCCGCGACGCTCGTCGAGGGCGAGCTCAGGTCTAGCGAGTTGGAAGCCCCGGACTTGGATGCATTTGATCCCCCCACTCCCGACGTGGTGACACTCCACCGTGGCAGTGGTGTTTCAAGCCAGGGCGCCCATGAGGCAGACGCCGAGGATGACGGTCGACGATCGGGCTAGTCGCCCGCCGGACTACGTCCTGTCCGCCGTCGGCGCTGGGTCGCACAAGGAGGCCGTGATGCGGAACAAGACGATCGGCGCTGTGCAGGCGTGGGTAGGGCGCGGGGCGCTCTGGGCCTTCGCGATGGCATGGATGGCGGCCTGCGGTGGCGGCGGTGACGACGTCGCCGTCGGCCTGACCGGCGGCGCCAGCGCGGACGGCGGCGGCGATGGCGGCAACTTGGCAGCCGGCGACGGCGGCGGTGGCGGCGTCGGCACAAGCGACGGCGGCGTTGGCGGGAC
>SXNM01000228.1 GCA_005777155.1 Pseudomonadota bacterium
GCCGCCCAGCCCGCGCCGACGACGCCCATGGCGGCGACGCCAGCGCCGACGCCTGCGCCAACGCCCACCTCGACGCGACCAGCTTCGCCGCTGCGGGCCAACCTCCGCGACGTCGCCATCGGCTTCGAGGATACGACCGGCGTAAAGATCGCCGGCGTGCTGCTGCGCCCGCGTAAAGGCGAGAGCAGCCTACGGGCGCCAGCGACGCCGCTGCCTGTGGCTGCAGGCCGCTTGCTGTTGGCGCCGGTGTTGCAGGCGCAGGGCGTGCCGCAAGACGCTGCTGAGGCGGCGATCGCGTTGATGGACCGGGACGGCCGCGTCATCGCTCGGACGCCGCTGCCGGTGCCAGTGCCGGACACCTTCGCCTACACGCCGCCTGCCGAGCTGCGCCTTGGCCCTGGCAAGATCGGTGTCGCCATCGAGGTGTTGATGGCGAGCGGCGACGGGCACCTCGACGGCTGGCGCAGCGCGCCGGTCACGCTGACGCTGATCGACGACGGCGCCGAGCTGTTGCCCGAGGGCGCGCCCGACAAGGTGGTGCGCGCCGATCTCTTCGCCGACGATGGCGCCCTCAATGAGTCTCTGCAGGATTGGCTTGGCCGACAGGTGCCGAAGTTCCAGGGCGACGACCTGTTGGTGGTCAGCCTGCACAGCGGTGGCACAGCGGCCTTGGGCCGGACCCGCGGCGCGGCGCCTCGGGTGCGCGAGGTGCTGCTGCAGGCCGGCCTGAGCGCTGATCGCGTGCTGGTGTTGAGCCTCGGCGCCAGCACCCCCGACGCCGATCCTGAGGGCTGGCGGCTCGGTCGCGACCGGGTCGAGATCCGCCGCCGGGTCAAGCGCGCCGGCGGTGAAGTCAGCGCCAAGGGCTTCGCTGTGGCGCAGGGGCTTTGGATCGATGGCCAGGCCGTGATTGGCACCGACACCAACGAGGCGCCGACGCGGGCGCGGGTGCGCATCGGCGCGCCGACGCTGGTCGAGCTGCAGATGGAAGACGGCAAAGGCGCCCTCTGGAAGCGCGTCTTCCCGACGCCACCTGGAGCCGCGGGCACCGCCGCGACGCCGACGCCGGCCGCCGAAGATCGGCAGAGCCCGTCGTATCGCCTCGGCGAGCAAGTGCTCGACGCCCTGCGCAAAGAGCTCGACGCTGGTAGGGCGACGACGTCGGTCAAGCCTGGCGACAAGGCGGCCGGCCAGGCCGATTCTCCGTTGGGAGCGCCCGCTACGGTCGCGGCTGGCAGCCCCGACAAGACCGCCACCGACAAGACCGCCGCTGCCGCAGGCGCTGACGGTCAAGCCACACCGCCCCAAGGCGCGACGGCGTCGCGAGAGGTGCCCCTGGCAGAGGCTGGCGATGTCGGCGCCGCCGCGCTCCAGCTGCGCCTGCCAGTCGACGGCGCCATCCTTGGCGCCGAGCGCTTGGCCGTGGCGGGTCGCTGCCGCCCAGGCGATACCGTGCGCATCAACGGCGCCGAGGCGCTGGTGGGCAGCGATGGGCGCTTCTCGCGCCTCGTTGATCTCGCCCCCGGGCCGCAGCAGGTGACCGTGCAGGTCCGCGATGCGGCCGGCAACGAGGCCAGCGTCGTCCGCAGCTACGTCGTCCGCGACCGCGCGTACTTCCTCATGGCCGTCGCCGAGGGCGCCGTCGGCCAGGTCGGCGCCCAGGTCCAGGGCATGAGCGACAGGACACGAATCGAGGCTGGCGGCGTGCTGCTCCACGGTCGCGGCGCGGTCTACCTCAAGGGACGAATCAAGGGCGATGTCCTCGGCTTCCAGACCGTGCGCTACACCGCCCACCTCGACACTGCGCGCAACGGCAACCTCCAGCAGTTTCAGGCCAACCTCTTCGATCCCGATCGCTACTACCCGATCTACGGCGACGCCAGCGTCGATGTGCAAGACGCCCAGGCCCGCGGCCCGCTCTACGTGCTGATCGAGGCCGATCGCAGCAAGGCGACCTTTGGCAATTTCCGCACCGGCGTCGATGGCTGGGAGCTCGTGCGCTACGACCGCACCATGTACGGCGGTCAGCTCGACCTGCAGCGCGTCTTCGCCGGCGACCTCGACACCCGCGCCAAGCTCTTCGCCGCTCAGGAGGACCGCACCCTCGCCCGCCGCACCGACATGCTACGCGGCACCGGCGGCTCGCTGTTCTACCTGTCGGGCCGCGACGTCCTCGAGGGCAGCGATCGGGTCTGGATCGTCGTCCGCGACCGCGACAACGGCATGGAGCTCGGGCGCTTTGCGATGAACCGCAACGTCGACTACGTGCCGGACTACCGCGAGGGTCGCTTGCTCTTCAAGTCGCCGGTGAACAGCGCCGTCGACGCCTTCTTCGCCATCGGCCAGAACGGCATGGCGGGCCAGCACCTGCACTGGAACGGCCACCCCGTGTTCGTGCTCGCCACCTACGAGTCGCGCGCCATCGACGGCGTCGGCGGCGCCAACGTCGGCGCCGTGGTCGAAGAGCGCGTCTTCGGCGGCAAGCTGCGCGTGGGCGCCGGCTACGTCCATGAGGCGCGCGACGGCGAGGGCAGCGCGGCGTACCAGCTGGCGGGCGGCCACGTCGAAGCGCGGCTTGGCGCGGCGAGCCGGGCGCGCGCGGAGGTCGCGTGGTCACGGTCACGCGACAGCTTGGTCTCGGTCAGCGACGACGGCGGCCTGACCTTTGGCCAACAGCGCGACGCCGGAAGCCGCGCCACAGCCAGTGAGGTCTCGGGCCTAGCGCTGTCCTTGGTCGTCGACGCCGACCTCGCTGACCTCGCCAAGGCGGTCGGCGTCGAGGTCGGCAAGAGCGACCTCAACGGCGCTGGCGCCGGCTTTGACGGCCAAGATCCCGCCCGCAAGGCCGTCGATCCACAGGCCAGCGCGGCGACCCAGGGCGCTGCGGGCGGCGCCGGCCACCTGCGCGCCCACTACCGCTGGGTGCAGCAGGGCTTCCACAGCAACGGCGTCCTCACCGAGCAGGGCCAGCAGAAGATCGGCCTCGACGCCCGCTTCGCGATTCACCGCGACAACGCGCTGTCGCTGCGCTACGACGGCATCCTCACCGGCGCCCGCCCTGACGCCTACGCCGGACTTGGCCTCGGCAACCAGAGCGGGCTGCAGGCCCAGTGGGGCGCCGGCAGCACCGCCACCGCCGGCAGCTTCACGCCGCTCGGCCGCCACATGGTGACGCTGCAGGATCTGCACCGCCTGTCGCCGCAGTGGAACCTCTTGTCATCGCTTGCCTATGCTGGGGCGGACACTAGCGACGGCGGTCTGCGCCACAGCGTCACGTTCGCCGAGGGCGCGGCCTACCGCTTCAGCGATCGCCTGACGCTGCGCGGCGAGCAACAGCTGATCTTGGGCGGCGACCCGAGCCAGCTGCAGACCCGAGCGCTCGACCAGCTGCAGAGCGTCGTCGGCCTCGAGTGGCGCATCTTCGATGGCCTCAGCCTCACCATCGCCGAGCGCCTAGGCTGGGGCGGCCAGAACGCGACGATGGCCGGCCTGCGCACCGCCATCGGCAAGGACACCAGCCTCTACGTGCAGCAGCGCCTGGAGGACAGCTACCAGACCGGGCGGCCGCTGTCGGCGACGGTGATCGGCGCCGAGCAGCGCTACGGCGAGGGCGGCCGCGCCTTTGGCGAGTACCAGGTCGACGCCCTCAACGCCGGCAGGATGAACCGGGCGATCCTCGGCCTCGGCAAGCGCTTCGTGCTCGCCCCGGGCCTGCACGTCGACGCCAGCTACGAGCGCGCCCAGACCTTCAGCGGCCCGACCGGCGCCACCAGCCGCGACGCGTTCTCCATCGGCGGCGAGTGGCTGCGCGCCAAGCACTGGAAGCTCTCGTCGCGGCAAGAGGCGCGGGTGGACCAAGGCGACGCGGCCCTTGGCGGCGTCCGCAAGCTGCAGCTCGTCAGCCTCAACGCGGTGGAGGTTCAGGCCACGCGCGCCTTGTCGCTCTTCGGCCGCGGCAACCTGATGCGGACCACCGACCAGTCCAGGGACGAGGTCGAGGCCGAGACCCTGCAGGGCACGATCGGCTGGGCCTACCGCTCGCCGGACAACGACTGGTTCCAGCTCATCGGTCGCTACAGCCACCTGCGCGAGCAGCGGCCCGCTGCCATCGACCTCGGCCTCTCGGAGCGCTCGCGCAAGCACATCTTCGCCATCGAGCCGATCATCGAGACGCCGTGGGGCTTCCAGTGGGCCCACAAGCTCGCCTTCCGCCGCGCCGACGAGACGCTCGCCGACGGCCCTGCGCTGCAGAGCGACACATGGCTCGGCATCAGCCGCCTCGGCTATCACCTGTCGAGCCGCATCGACGCCGCTGTGGAGTACCGCCTGCTTGTCACCACCGCCAGCCGGGCCCTCGAGCACGGCGCGCTGGTCGAGGCGGCCTGGATCTTCGCCAAGACGCTGCGCCTCGGCGCCGGCTGGAACTTCACGCGGTTCCAGGAGAACCTGCAGGGCGACTTCGTGCGCGACGAGGGCGGCTTCTTCTTGCGGGTGCTCGGCATGTACTAGGCCGGGGCGCTGGTGGGGCGTGTCGTAGTTGCTGGTGGCAGGCCCGCGCTGTCAGGCCGCTCCAGCCAGCAGGACCGGAGCGGCGGTTTTGGGCGCGCTCACGCGTGCGCCGAGCGACCAGCGCCCACCGACCTGCGCCGACGAGCGGCGACTACCTCACCGCAGCCAAGTCCGGCGGTGGCCGATCGGGCCACGGCGGCACCGTTGACGGCGATCGCCCTGGCTGGCAGCGTAGAGTCGCAACTCGACGGGTTCACAGAGGTCTCTGCGCTGCACTGGCCCAAAGGCCCGCCGGAGCGGCCTCGTCGATCGGCGACCCAAGGGGGGCAGCGCGTGGACCTGAGTCACCTCCGTCAATTCGTCACCATCGTCGACGCTGGCTCGGTGCAAGCGGCGGCGCGCCAGCTCGGCGTGTCGCGGTCGGTGCTGCGGCGCGGCCTCGATGAGCTGGAGCGTGCGAGCGGCGCCCGCCTCCTGCACCGCGACCCCTCCGGAGTGCGTCTCACCGCTGCTGGCGCCGTCGCGCTGGAGCGCGGACGGCCCCTGGTCGAGTCGGGCCACGCCTGGATGCGCGAGGTGCGGTCGGCGGAGCGCGAGCCTCGCGGCCTCATTCGGGTCATCTTGCCTGTGGGTATGCCGCAGGCGCTGGCCGTCGACACCTTGCTCGCAGGCCGCGAGGCTCTGCCCCACCAGGAGATCGTGTTGCGGCACTCCGAAGACCCGCTGAGTGACCTCAAGCTGCCCTTCGAGCTGATGCTGCACGAGGGCCCGCCCCCGACCGCAACCACTGGTTTTCGCGCGTGCTCACGCACATCAGCGTGCGCCCGGTGGCGTCGGCTGGCTACCTCGCGCGCCGCGGCGTCCCGACCTCAGTGGCGGAGCTGTCCGAACACGACATTTTGGGCTGGCGACGGCTAGGCCTGCCGGCTGAAACTTGGCAGCTGCGGTCTGGCGGTACCGTCGAGGTCAAGCCGTGGTTCTCGTCGTCAGATCCGCAGCTGCTCGCCGGGCTGGCGGCGCAGGGCGGCGGCATCTTTCTGGCGCCGGCGCTGCCGTTCTTTCGTGAGCAGCCGGAGAACGCACTGGTCGAGGTGCTGGACGACCTGGTGGGGGCCGAGTTCGCCTTCCGCGCCACCACGCCGTTCCCTGCCCGCGCCGACCCGCGGACGCGAGACACGGTGGCGCTGATCATGGCCCAGCTGGAGGCGATCGCTGAGGACTGAGCGGGAGGCGGCGCCGCGACCACCGGTGGGCCGCCGTCAAAAGGGGCCACGGCACGGTCCCGAGCGGTGCGCTGGCGGCGGCCGGGCCGGGCAGCTGGCGACGCCGGCCCGACGGTGCCAGCGCGACCCTGGGAGGTTGTGGCCCGATGCTGCGCCGCCGATGTGTCGCCGCTGCGCCGTCCATGTGCCGTCAAAGCGCCGTGGGCTGCCCAGTGTTGACGCGCCGCCCGACGCCGACGATGATCCTGGCCCCGGCGCGAGTCGGTCGGCGGAGGCGACAATGGCGCAGCAGAGCAATCCACAGACGGCGCGACGTTCCCTTGGCGCCGCCATCGCCGTCGGCGCGCTCGGCGCCGCAGCGTGGCTCAGCCCGCTGACGGCCTGTGAGACGCAACAGGCCTACGCCGCCTGCGCCTTGGACCCCGAGGTTACCGACAAGGGCGTCTGCGACGGCAAGGGCAGCTCCACCTCGGGCAAGACCAGCTGCCGCGTGATCAAGCACCCGCATTGCGCAGAGGGCGTCTGCCTGTCCTACTTCGGCACCGAGAGCGTCTGCACTGAGAACTGCGTCAGCGACGGCGATTGCGCCGGCGGCGGCTTCTGCTGGCAGTACGCCGAGGGCGAGAAGTACTGCGTACCGAGCGATCGTAAGCTCTGACAGGCAGTTAGCGACGCGCTCTGCCGAAGCGCTCCGAGTTATCCGCCTCCGCCACCGCGTTGCCGCGCCTTTCGGTCGCTGCCGGCCTGCGCCGCGCCAGATCGAGCGGCGGCGTCGTGCCAAAGCGACCGCGTGACGCGGGCGCAACCATTGCGCGCTTCGAGCATCGGAATACTGTGCCGGGCGTGCGCGTTGTGCGCCGACCGGCCGCTGGCCGGCACCGCCGCCGGGGGAGGGCGCGATGGCAGGCGAAGGCCACCGAAATTCACGCAGCCGCTGCCGGCAGTTCGGCGTCTTGGCCGTGCTGCTGTGCGGCCTCGCTTTGGCGTTGACTCTGCCTGACTCGGAGTCGCGCGCCGCCCCACGCAGCGGCGGAGGACGGTCGACGGCCAGCCGCGAGCCCGCCGGCGTGCCTGTGCCCGAGAAGCTATGGAGCGAGACGCAGCCCGCCGACACCGGCCTCAACGTCGATACGCCGGTCACGATGGGCGCCTTCTCCAAACTGGCGAAGGTCGTGTCGCCGAGCGTCGTCAACGTCGCCGTCACCCGCCTGCGCCGCGACGCCCTGCCTTCACCGGACAGCACTGGAACTCCGGTCCAGACCGGCGCCGGCACCGGCTTCTTCATCCATGAAGACGGCTGGATATTGACCAATCACCACGTCGTCGAGGACGCCGCGCGCATCACGATCCGCACTGCCGACGACCGCACCTTTGAGGCCATCGTCGCCGGCGCCGACCCGGCGACAGACCTCGCCTTGCTGCGCACCTCAAGCGGCGGCCCATTCCCCATCGTGCCGCTCGGCGACTCTGACGCGCTCGAGATCGGCGAGTGGGTGGTGGCCATCGGCAACCCTTACGGCCTCGGTCACACGGTGACGGCGGGCATCGTCTCCGCCAAGGGGCGCTCGACGGTGCAGCCGGGCCAGACGCGCTACGCCAGCTACATTCAGACCGACGCCAGCATCAACCCCGGCAACTCCGGCGGCCCGCTGGTCAACATCCACGGCCAGGTCGTCGGCATCAACGCTGCGGTCCACGGCAAGGCCCAGGGCATCGGCTTCGCCATCCCAGCCGCCATGGCCAAGAAGCTGGCGCCGCAGCTGGCGCGGGGACGCATCGAGCGGTCCTGGCTCGGCATCTCGGTGGGCGAGGTGACGCCGCAGGTGGCGCGCGCGCTGCGCCTGGACCGGGCCGTCGGTGCCCTGGTGCGCGAGGTGGTGGCCGGCGGCCCTGCCGACCGCGCCGGGCTGCGGGCGGGCGACGTCATCTTGCGCTTTGGCGAGCACGAGATCCGCAACGCCAATGATCTGCCGTGGCTGGCGGCGTCCTCCGGCAGCGGCAGCAAGATCCAGCTCGACGCCGTGCGCGAGGGCCAAGCGATGACCGTGACGGTGACGCTGGTGCCGATGCCTCGGCAATTCGGCGGCACAGCGGCGCAGCCGGGCGCAGCGCCAGCCCCCGCGCCAGCGGAGCCGGCCTCAGCCGACGTCGAGGTGCCCGGGCTCGGCTTGCGAGTGACGTCGGTGACGCCTGAGCTGCGCCAGCGCTATGGCCTTTCGCCGACCAGCGGCGCCCTGGTGGTGCACGTCGACGCTGGCGGTCCGGCCGATCTCGCCGGATTGCGCGTCGGCGACGTCGTGTTGCAGGTGGAGCGGCGGGCGATCCGCGCTGCGGCCGAGCTGCGCGCAGCGTCGGACTGGTTCCCTGACGCCGAGCTGGTGCCCCTCACCATCGCTCGCGGCCGCCAAGCGCTCTTTGTTACGCCGAAAAAGGGCCGCTGAGCGCATCACCGGGTGCCAAGCCTTGGCCTAGCGGCACGCCGTCGTGCTGATGCCAGGGAGGCGACTGGAGCTCGTCCGCGTGGCAGATCCGATCGACGCCGACCGCCCACAGGCCATCGTTCGCCTCCTGCCGCGCCGCTGAGGCCTCGGCTTCGAGGTGAGCACGCGGCAGCGCCAGGGCCGCGATCTGCCCGCGCAGAGGCGCCAGCACGGACGTCAGCGGTGAGGCGGCGTCGATTGGGATCACCGGCAGCCAGCGTGCGCCTGGCCCGAGCTCGCCAGCCACCAAGAGGCGCCGAGCCGTGCCATGCGTACCCGTCGCCCAGGACGCGCCTGCGTCCGCGGCCGCGTCGGCCTCGCAGAGCAACCCGGTTCCGATCACGGCGGCGAGGCGGGCCTCCTCAATGGCGACTCGGCGCGCCGCCAGCAGGTCGGGCGCCAGGGCGCCCGCCGGCAGGGCCTGCGCGACGTCTGGCGCCAATACGGCCAAGCGCGCCGCCAAGGTCGCAGCATGCTGCGCTGAGCCGCGGACCAGGAGCGCTCGCAGCGAGAGGCAGCCACGGCCATCGGCGAGCAGCGCCGCTCGCCACAGGGCGCGCAGCTCGGCGTCGCTGACCCCGCCCGCGGCGCCGCGCTCGACTGCAGCGCCATCGACGAGGCCGAGTGAGACCTTGTGGCCGTGGCCGCGCACCGGGCCGACATAGCCGAGCCGTCGCAGCAGCGCGGTCACCGCCTGTACCGCGGCGTCGCCGCCGAAGACCACCGCGGCGTCGCAGCCATCGACGAGGTTGGCCCATGCAGCTAGGTCGAGGCGGTCGCCTTGGCAGATCGCCACCCTCGCCGCCAGCGCTGGCGCCGCCTCACTGAGCCAGCGGCGAAACACCGCAGGCCCTTCGCGATCACCCGAGCCAGGGCGGACGCGCACCTCAGCGCCGAGCGCCAGGAGCTCCGCCATCGCGGTCCAACAGGCCATCGGCAGGTTGCCGGGCGCGATCAAGGCGACTCGACGCGGCAAGAGGCGCCCCGCCGTCCGCAACCGCTCGACAGCGCTCCGCATTGCGCCGAGATCGAAGCCGCGAGGCCAGGCCGCGATCAGCGCCTCCAGGCTCGACTCCGCGATGCCGGTGCTGGCGGTGAGGGCTCGGGCGGCCCTGGTGCGGAGCGCGACGTCGCCAGCCACCGCGCTCGCCAACGCCGCGAGGCCCGCTGTCACCTCGTCTTGCAGCGCTGCTTGGGATCGGTCCATGGCGCTGAGGCTGCCGCTGGCAACGCCAGAGGACAAGGCCCTTGCGCCGGCGGTCGGACCCGTGTAGAAGGCCGGTCCCGACGCGCGGTGGGTCTGCCCTGCCGCGCCCGGACTCAGCCGCGGCCCAGCGCCCCGACTGAAGCGCCCCCCTCACGGAGCGCACCGCCGCCAGGGCCACACCTCGGCGGCCAACTTGACAACCGACGTCGCGGTTCGGCCGCCAAACTACCGAAGGGGGAGTGGCCGAGTGGTTGAAGGCAGCGGTCTTGAAAACCGTCGAGGCGAGAGCCTCCGAGGGTTCGAATCCCTCCGCCTCCGCCGAAGGCGCCTGTGCGCCTGCGGGGCTTTCGGGCAATGAAGGAGAGCGGATTCGCAACGCAATGGCACCCGCGGCCATTGCGACGGGGTGGTGGCCGAGTGGCTGAAGGCGCGCCCCTGCTAAGGGCGTGTACTCCAAAAGGGTACCGAGGGTTCAAATCCCTCCCACTCCGCCGATTCGCTGCCAGGTCCAGTCCACTTCTGCCGCGCCCATCCCACGGTCCCGCGTTCTGACGCGCGCCCCGGGGGCATTGGCGTGTGCATCCCTCTGGGCTCATAGCTCAATTGGATAGAGCATCGGTCTACGGAACCGAAGGTTGCAGGTTCGAGCCCTGCTGAGCCCGCCCAAGCAATTGGCCTGCCGCGACGTTTTCGACGGCACCCCGCGCCACGACTGGCCCGGGGTGCTGACGTTTTTGGCGCCCGGGAGCGCGTGGCGGCCGGGCTTTGGAGCGCAGCGCCGGTGCGGGCGATCAGCGACGAACGATGGATGGACCTCGCGCTCGCCGCCGCCGCCCGTGCGGGCCACGCCGGTGACGTGCCGATTGGCGCTGTCTTGGTCCACGAAGATGAAGTCCTCGCCATCTCCGGCAACCGCCGCGAGCAAGACAGCGACCCGACCGGCCACGCCGAGGTCCTGGTGCTGCGCGAAGGCGGCCGCAAGCTAGGCAGCTGGCGCCTGCAGGACTGCACGCTCTACGTCACCCTGGAGCCTTGTCCGATGTGCATGGGCGCCGCGGTCAACGCCCGCGTCGGCCGCTTGGTTTTTGCCACCCGCGATCCGAAAGCCGGCGCCGCCGTCAGCTGCTACCAGCTGGGCACCGACGAGCAACTGAACCACCGCTTGGTGATCACCGAGGGTGTGCGGGCGCATGCCGCCAGCGCGATGCTGTCACGCTTTTTCGCCAGCCTCCGCGTAGGCGGTCGCGACATCGCTTGGCAGCCCAGCGAGGGCGCCGACCTCGACCTTGGCGCCGCCGCGCCGTCACTGGAGCGGTCGCCCTTGGTCGCGCTCCACGTCAGCGCCGACCACCGCCAAGAATGAAGCGCGGCGCCAGCTCGCCGCCAGCGCACCAGCTGGCGGCGTGACGGCGGCGCGAGAGATGGCCCAACAGGCGCGGGGACTGCGACCGCGCGGTCGCTCGGGCTGAATTCGCCGCGTCACCTGCCGCGCTTGCCCTGACTACCTCGCCTACCTCGCCTGCCTCGACGGGCCAAAGCCGGACGCCAGTCATTCGGCCGGCATCGAGGGCGCCACCCCCGCCGCGCGGGATGCCGGTGGGGGCGCCGTTGCGAGCGCCGCCGGCCGGCGTCGAGTCCGAGGAGCCGCTGGGCCCGCGAGCGGCTGCGGCGACTCGACTTTCAGGGCGCCGCTGAGGCCGCTGCCGCTGAGCGAGCGACGGTGTTGCATGTCGGCGAACCGCTGATCCAAGGCTTCGACGTCGCGCCGGCAGACAGCCAGATCGGCGCCCTCCGCGGCGTCGCAGCGGCCACGGCGCACGTCAACGCCGGCAAGCCTGGGACCTCGATCGACGTCGCCCCGCTCGCTTGTCGCCGCCGGCGCGAGGTGGCGCGGCCGCAGCGCCAAGTGCTGCACGTCTTTGCAGACAACAAACCGCGGGGAGCGGGCGCGGCCTCGCCTTGCGGCGCAGGCGCAGTGGTTGATCTGCGCACCGAAAGCGGGCCGATGACCCGCGACGCCAACGCCGACTTCGACCGGCTGTCTGGCCACCTCAGCCTGCTGCGTCACAAGAGCCCGCCGCCCTTCGCATCGCGCGGCGCGCTGGCGCGGGCTGGATCGACCCGCACGCCGCGTTCGTCAACGCCGGAGGTGGCTCTGCCTCTGGGGCTTTTCGCAGTGAGCGGCCGGACGACATCCATTGGACGGTGGAGGGTCACCACCGCGTCGTGGGCCTCGTCGCCGCCGCGCTGGTCGGCGACGCTCGCTAGACCGAGAGATCCATCGTTGGTTCCGGCTACCCCAAGGCGATCTATCACGCGGCGTCAGCATCCGGCGGGTTGTGCGGGATCTGCCATCCGTCAGCAGCCCGGATCGGACGGCGGGCTGGCCGCACGAGGCCAGTGGTCGCCGCGACGCCGGCAGGCCGACCGACCGCGACGTTGCGCCAAAGCTGAGCCCGTGCCGCTGACAAGCACCGACGGGGACGCTAGACTTCCAACGCCGATGTCGGCGCCGACGCCCTCAAGGAGATTCTATGCGCTCGCTCCCCACTTCGCCTGCCGCCCTCACTCGAGTCGCTAGCGCAGCGCTGATGCTCATAGCGCTCGCCGCCTGCCAGGGGGAAGACGTCGCCGTCGTCGGGCTCGACGCCGGGAGCGGCGGGGCTGCAGATGGCGGAAGCGGAGATGGGCTCGCGGGCGACAGCGCCAAGCTCGACACCGCCGGCAGCGACGCCACGATCGCCGACACCACGACGGCCGACCAGGTGGATGGCGACGGCGCGACCGACGCCGAGCCGGGAGCCGACGCCCTGGACGCCAGCGCCGACGCCGAGCCCTCGGACGGCGGCGATCCCGAGCTGCCGCCCCAAGACGTCGAGGATGGCGGCGCCGACGATGCCCAGGCCGACGGCGCAGGCAGCGACGACGGCGCTGGCGAGGACAGTGCGGACGCCAAAGCCGATGGCGAGCAGGACGCCGGCCCGAGCGACGGCGCTGACGATGGCGGCGATGACAGCGACGGCGGCCCGAGCGACGCCGGCCCGAGCGACAGCGGCGACGATGGCGGCGACGGCGGCTCCAACGACAGCGACAGCGGCGGCGATAGCGCCGACGCAGGCCCGGTCTGCCCGGGTGGCATCGGCTGCGTCTGCGCCCAAGACGCCGACTGCGCCCTGGCCCTCTGCCTGAGCGGCCTCTGCGCCGACCCCTGCGCCCAGAACCCCAAGCAGGCGGAGGTCGCCTGCAACGCCTTGGACGACAACTGCGACGGCAAGACCGACGAGGCCGTCTGCCCAGGCGCCGACGCCTGCACCGACGCGCTCTGCGTCGCAGACACGGTCTGCGAGTGGAAGCCGAAGCCCGCGTGCAACGACGACAACCCATGCACCACCGACAGCTGCGACCCGCTGATCGGCTGCGTCGCCCAGCCAGCGGCCGGCACCTGCAGCGACGGCGATCCCTGCACCACCAGCGACGCCTGCAAGGACGGCGGCTGCAAGGGCGCTCCCCTCGACTGCGACGACAAGAACCCCTGCACCGTCGACGCCTGCGCCGGCGCCAGCGGCTGCAGCGCCACGCCCGCCGAGGGCGCCTGCGACGACGGCGACCCCTGCACCGCGGGCGACGTCTGCCTCGCTGGCGCCTGCCAGGGCAAGTCGGCGGCGAACTGCGACGATGGCAACCCCTGCACCAGCGAGGATTGCGCCCCCGGCGCCGGCTGCAAGGCGACGCCGACGACCCAGCCCTGCAGCGACGGCTCGGTCTGCACCCTCGGTGACGCGTGCAAAGACGGCGCCTGCGTCCCCGGCAAGGCGCAGCCCTGCGACGACGGCGAGCCCTGCACGACGGACGCCTGCGACCCGCAGAAAGGCTGCGTCCAGACCGCCGCCACGGCGCCCTGCGACGACGGCAGCGCCTGCACCGACGGCGACGCCTGCCAAGATGGCAAATGCCTCCCCGGCAAGGCCAAGGTCTGCGACGACGGCAACCCCTGCTCCCTCGACAGCTGCCAGCCGAGCCTGGGTTGCAGCGCCAAGTCGATCGACGGCGCCTGCGACGACGGAAACGCTTGCACCAGCGGCGACGCCTGCACGGACGGCGTCTGCCAGCCCGGGGCCGCCGCGCTCTGCGACGACGCTAACCCTTGCACGACCGACAGCTGCGAGCCCAAGGCGGGCTGCGTCAAGGCCCCCGCCGCTGGCGCTTGCGACGACGGCGACGCCTGCACCGAGGGCGACGCCTGCAAGGACGGCGGCTGCGCCCCCGGCAAGCCCAAGGCCTGCAACGACGGCAATTCCTGCACCGCGGACGCCTGCGACGCCAAGCTCGGCTGCACCACGACGCCGCTGACCAAGCCCGACGGTTCGCCGCTGCCCTGCAACGACGGCAACGTCTGCACCCACAGCGAGGCCTGCAAGGCCGGCACGTGCAGCGACGGTCAGGTCAACCCGTGCGCCGACAACAACTCGTGCACCACCGACTCCTGCACCCCAGGCAAGGGGTGTAGCCAGGTGCCCAACACGTTGCCGTGCGACGACGGTGACGTCTGCTCGACCTCCGATGCCTGCAGCGGCGGCAAGTGCGCGCCGGGCGCCAAAAAGGACTGCGATGACGCCAACCCTTGCACCAATGACGCCTGCCAGAGCAAGACCGGCTGCACCTACACCGCCACCACCGATGCGTGCGACGACGGCGAGCCATGCACAACCGGCGACACCTGCAAGGACGGCCTCTGCAGCCCAGGCAAGCCGCCAGCCTGCGATGACGGCAACCCGTGCACCAGCGAGGACTGTTCGCCGGGCGCCGGCTGCAAGGCGACCCCCAACGACAGCCCCTGCACCGACAACGATCTCTGCTCCCAGGGCGATGCCTGCAAGGACAGCAAGTGCCAGCCGGGCGCCGCGGTCACTTGCGACGACGGCAACCCGTGCACTAAGGACGCCTGCGACAGCAAGCTCGGCTGCAGCCACGCCGCCGTCAGCGGCCCGTGCGACGACGGCAACGCCTGCACGACGCCCGATAGCTGCGCTGGCGGCCTCTGCAAGAGCGGCGGGCCCAAGACCTGCAGCGATGGCAACGGCTGCACCGCCGACTTCTGCGACCCGAAGACAGGCTGCACCGCCAGCGCCAACACCGATCCGTGCGACGACGGTGACGCCTGCAGCCAGGGCGACGCCTGCAAGGGCGGCAGCTGCCAGCCCGGCCCCAGCGTCACCTGCAACGACGGCAACGCCTGCACCAAGGACGCCTGCGAGCCGAAGTCGGGCTGCACGTTCACCCCGACGGCGGGCAGTCCCTGCGACGACGGCAACGCCTGCACGGTCAAAGACGCCTGCCAAGGCGCCATCTGCGCGCCGGGCGCCGCCCAGGCCTGCAATGACGGCAACCCCTGCACCTTCGACGTCTGCGACCCGCAGAAGGGCTGCGTCGCCTTCGACGCCGCGCTGCCCTGCGATGACGGCAGCGTCTGCACCGTCGGCGACTCCTGCGGCGGCGGCAAGTGCGTCTCGGGCACCAAGGTCAGCTGCGTAGACAACAACCCTTGCACGGCGGACGCTTGCGACGCCAAGACCGGCTGCGGTCACGCGCCGCAAGACGGCGCCTGCAGCGACGGCAACGCCTGCACCACCGGCGACGTCTGCAGCGGCGGCGCCTGCAAGCCGACGGGCCAGTTGATCTGCAACGACAACGACATCTGCACGCTCGACGCCTGCGACCCGAAGCAGGGCTGCACCAGCACGCCGACCAGCGCCAGCTGCAACGACGGCGACGCCTGCACCGTCAATGACGCCTGCAAGGGCGGCGCCTGCGTCGGCGGCGGCGCCAAGAGCTGCGACGACGGCAACAGCTGCACCGACGAGCTCTGCGACCCGAAGGTGGGCTGCCAGGCCAAGGCCAACAGCGCGCCCTGCGACGATGGCAACGTCTGCACGACCAGCGACGCCTGCGGCGGCGGCTTCTGCAAGGCGGGCGGCTCGAAGGTCTGCGACGACGACAACGCCTGCACCAGCGACGGCTGCAACGTGACGTCTGGCTGCACCGCCACCGCCAACAGCGCGCCCTGCAGCGACGGCAACGCCTGCACGGTCAACGACGCCTGCAAGGGCGGCAGCTGCCAGCCCGGCACGGCGCTGAAGTGCGACGACGGCAACGCCTGCACCAGCGACGCCTGCGACAAGTCCGGCGGCTGCGTCGCCGTCGCCAACAGCGCCCCCTGCGACGACGGCAACGCCTGCACACAGAAGGACGCCTGCAGCCAGACCGTCTGCAAGGGCCAGAGCGTGGTCTGCGACGACGGGCTGCTCTGCACCGAGGACTACTGCGACCAGGCCAAGGGCTGCCAGACCAGCGCCAACGCCAAGCTGTGCGACGACGGCGACGCCTGCACCAAGAACGACGCCTGCAGCGGCGGCACCTGCGGCGGCGCCAAGGTCTCCTGCGACGACGACAACCCCTGCACGGCCGACAGCTGCGACGTCAGCAAGGGCTGCGCCTCGACGAACGTCGCTGACGACACCGACTGCGGCGACGTCGGTGTCTGTCTACAGGGCGCCTGCTCGCCGGGAGCCGACATCACGCCGGCGATCTCCTGCGCTCAGGTGTTGTTCGCCTGGCCGGCAGCGCCGAGCGGCAGCTACTGGCTCGACCCCGATGGCGCCAAGGGCGCCGGTGGCAAGTACCAGGTCAAGTGCGACATGACGACCAGCGGCGGCGGCTGGCTTGTCATCGATAACGCCATGGCTTTCAAGCTCTTGACGCTTGAGAACCTCTACCCAGGCGGCAAGTGCGAGCTGACGCAGACCTGGTGGCGCAGCTGGGATGGTTTCGCCGGCGCTAGCATGGACACCCACTTCTGCCTCGGCAAGACTGGCGCCAACTTCATGAGCTACAAAGAGATTCTCAAGCTAGGCGTCCAGATCACCGGCTACACCGCCAGCAACAACGACACCTTCGACGCCGGGAAGGACTGCTACAGCACGTCGACCGCGGGTGGATTCTGCATCGGCCCGGACTCCGAGCTCTTCCCCATCAACACCAGCGCGCTCAGCCTCGGCAACGGCCAAAAGAGCCCGGTCTACAACGACAAGATCACGCTGAGCAAGAGCCACACCAGCTTCACCATCCGCTCGCGCGAGGAGGGCCCACAGGACGAGGGCATCGTCTGGGACATCGGCGCGTTCCTCTTGCGTTAGCTGCAGTTTGACGTCGTCCCTGCCCGGGTGTCGCTTGCAGAGACGCCTTGGCCCTGGCTATCCTGTGGCCCCACGCTTGGAGGCCTCGATGTCCCGGACGAGTCAGAACCCGCCACCACCCCAGAGCCGACGCTGGCAGGGCCGCGCCCACGAGTTCTTGCTCAGCAGCTTGGCGCCGCTCGCCGTGGCCTGTGCCGCCGAGGAGCCCGCCGGCGACAACGTCCGCGACGTCCGCGCCACGCTGCCGCCTGAGACCGACGGCTACCGCAACATCGTCGGCGGCGAGTACGTCATCCAGCCGGGTGAAGAAAAGATGATCTGCTTCCACCTGACGTGGAAGGACCCGACCATCGCCGTCACCTCGGTCGAGCAGCTGCAGGGCAAGTTTGGTCACCACTCGATCATCGTCACCACCAAGGAACCCAAGCCCGACGGCACGGTCGAGGACTGCACCGAGCAGAAGGACATGTACAAGTACGGCGCCTTCCTGATCCCGGTCGACGAGCTGCCGGCGGGCCACGGCATCGAGCTGCCGCAAGGCATGAAGATCGTTCTGCAGTCCCACTACGTCAACTACGGCGATCAGGCGATCCGCACCCGCGACGCCGTGCGAATCCGCACGATGCCGACGGCCGACGTCAAGACCTGGGTGTCCTCGCTGGCGACCAACTCGACGGACTTCTCGGTGCCAGCCAAGACAGTGGGCAGCGAGATCTTCGACTGCACCATCGACGAGGACTTCGAGCTGCTGCTCTTCGGCGGCCATATGCACGAAGACGGCAAGTCTTTTGAGGGCCTGATTGGGGCCGACGCCGCCAGCCTCAAGTCGCTGCAGCGGGTGGACGAGTGGAAGGAGGAGTACCGCGACTCGCCGCCCGTCATGCTCGCGCTCAAGGCGCCAGTTCCGCTGAAGAAGGGCACGGTTATTCGCACCATCTGCGAGTGGAACAACAAGGCCGAGCACGCGCTGGCGTTCCCCGAGGAGATGTGCGCCAGCTTCGGCTACATCGCCGGCACCAAAAAGCCCTACGACTGCCGCAAAGACAAGGGCAAGGTCTCGTGGTGAGCGGCCGTCAGTCGACGTCGTCGCGGCCGGTGCGGTCGCTGGCACGCCTCATGCTCGGCGCCGCTGCGCTGGTGCTGCTCGCTTGTGAGAGCGACGCCGGCGCCGACGCAGCGAGCGGCGACGCCTCGCGTGGCGACGCGCTGCTGGCGTTCACCTGCAAGGGCTCGGTCCACAAGGCCAGCAAGCTGGTCGACCCGCTGCGAGGCGTCGCCTACGGCAGTCTCTTTCTCTCCGAAGACGTCGGGGTGGCGGGGCCGATCGCCGGCGCACCGGACTTCGCCAGCGTCGAGGTGAGCGGCCTCGACTTGGTCGGAGAGGGCACGGTGGCCGGCGCCTTTCGCACGCCGAAGCTGAACCCAGGGTTTTACACGTTCCTAGGCTTCTTCGACGTCGACGCCAATGGCGCCGCGAGCAAGGACCCCGACGCTGGCGATCCGGTCACGTTGGCGATTACCAACAAGTTTAAGGTTGAGGCTGGGAAGACCACGGATTATACCGTGACTTTTGACCTCGTGTTGAATTAGGGGCGTTGTTGGGCCTTGACGGGGTCGTAGGCGCAGGTTCTGGCGGCGCTTTCGCTCGGCCTGCTGCGTTTGGTGTTTCGGTTGGCAGTTGCGATCCCGGAGGGCAACGGCGGTCGATGCGCTGTGGCTCGGCGGGCGCAGCGACTATGGCCGTTGACGCCGATTTCTGGCGACGCGAGTGTCTTGACATGAGGGGGGCAGCACAGGAATTCGCCTCACGCCGCGACCAGGGCAGCGCCGGCTGGCCCGCTCGGTTGCGTCCAGACGCGCCCGCACCCCACCCCTTGCGCCGGCCGGCGGATCGGCGATGCTGCGCCCAGCCGGGCTGTTACACGGTGCTCGGTGCGGAGGTCAGGGTGCGCGGGCGATCGGCGAGGATGGTCACCTTCGCGGCCCTCGGAGCCACGCTCGCCGCAGGCCTCGGCTGCGGCAAGACGCCCGCCGCCCCAGTCGCCCATCCGGCGGCACCCACCGTCGGCCCCGCGACGCCGCCCAAGCCGTCCACCCAAACGGGACCGACCGCATTGCCGGCGGCCGCGACGGCTGCTCACGCCGCGGCAGACGCTACGCCTTTACGTAGCGGTCAGAGCCCCCAGCAGGCCCTGCAGCTCGCCTTCGCCGCCACCAGCACCGACGACGCCCTGGCCGCGCTCGAAGTGGCGATGCGAGGCGGGGTGGGCCACGACGACCTGCGTGAGGCGCTGGTCATCGGCCACGCCCAGGTCGCGTCGCCGGCCAGCGAGACCGAGCAGCTCTCGGCCCTGCTGCGTCTGGAGCGCGCGTTGGATGGCAGCGAGCGGCTGGCGAGCTTGCTGCACGTGCTGGCTCGGCACCGCGACGCGCTGCAACGCCACGGCCTCGTGACGGCGCCGGACGCCGCCTCGCGCCTGCCGCTGCGCGGCCTCGACAAGGAGGGCCTGCAGGAACAGCTCGAGCGCGATTTTGTCGCCGGCGCCCAGCGGAAGGTCGCGGCAGCGCTGCGCGTCACCTTGGAGGAGGACGGCCAAGAGTCGCTGAGCGATGGCTTGATCCGGCTCGCCGCCGCCGAGGACGGCGCCAAGGGGCGGTTCTCGGTGGCTGCTATCGCCGCGCTGCGACTGCTTGAGGCGACGCAGTATCGCGACGCTGGGCCGCTGTTGGAGCGCGTCGGGGCCTTTCTGCCCGGCGGCGCCACCGCCCAGCCGGCGCGGCGCGCTGAGACCCAGCGGCTGGCGGCGGCGTTCCCTGGGCGCTTCGCCGACGGCGCGCCTGCCGAGCCCAATCCGGCGGC
>SXNM01000229.1 GCA_005777155.1 Pseudomonadota bacterium
ATGATGCAGAAGCTGCAGCCCTGCGAGCACCCTTCGGCGATCTTGAGCCACGTCGAGATGCTGCCGGGCGCTATCCAGCGTGGCTCCAGGTGATCTGCGATGTAGGTCGGCTTGCCCTTGCGGCTACCGTCGGCGAAGGACGCCGCGACGTCGACCGCGCCGGCAGCCCCACCGGGGCTGAAGCCAAGCGCCTGCAAGATCTGCTGGTACTCGCCCGTGCCGACGAAGAGATCGACCTCGGGCATCTCCTGGCGCAGCTCTGGCGCGTGGCGCTGGCTGAGGCAGCCGGCGACGACGAGGCGACTGCCAGGGTTGCGCGCCTTGACCTCCGCCAGCTCCAAGATCGCGTCGACGCTCTCGACCTTGCTGGCCTCGATGAAGGCGCAGGTGTTCACGAGGAGCACGTCGGCGCCGTCGGCTTCGGCGACGAGGTCGAGGCCAGCGGCCTGCAGCCCGCCCACCATGAGCTCGGTGTCGACTCGGTTTTTCGGGCAGCCGAGGCTCACAACGTGGACCGTCCGCGGCGCGGCGCCTGCGCCCATCGATCGCTCGTCCGCAGCGCCGCCACTCCACAGAGCCTGTGCCATGGTCCCCATCGTCCGCTCCCAGGGCGCCCGCGTCAGAACGCGACCGCGACCTCTTCGCCCGCCATGTCGAAGATGCGCGACATGTCCGCGTCGTCAACGACGTAGCTGCCATCGGCGTCAAACAGCTCGTCCCACGAGGCGCTCGGAAAGAAGTTGCCCTTCCAGACGATGCGCCGGCCGCGCCGAAACGCGCTCTCCATCAGGTCGACGCCGTCGACGAGCCCGTCGAGGGTCACATCGGCGCCGTCGATCACGGCAAACCGCCGCAGCAAGGTCCGCGTCACGTCGGGCCGCACGATCAGCGGGCGCTTGGCGACCGGCAGCGTCACCACGGTCACGAAGCCGTCGGGCGGCGGCGCCACCTCGACGCTGGTCTCTAAGACCTCGCCGTCGGCGAAGGTCAGGCGGAGAGGCAGGCGAAAGCGCAGCGGCGTCTTGGAGAGCTGGGCGACGCGCAGGCGCACCGTCAGGCTGCCGTCGGCCTCTGTGACCACCCGCGCCGCCAGCTCGGCCTGGATCGACCCGGTCTGCTGAAACCACTGCTTGAAGAACCAGCCGAGATCACGGCCCGATGCCGTCTCGACCGCCGCCCGCAGGTCGCTGACGCGGGCATAATCGCGAGCGAAACTGGCTGCGAACGCGGCGAGCCCCTTGGCGAGCACCGCCTCCCCCACCTCGTGCCGCAACATCTCGAACACCGCCGCGCCCTTGTGGTAGACGATCTGCACGTAGGCTGGCGATTGGTAGACGGTCGCGCTGGACAACGGGCGATCGTCCGCCGGCGCCACGGTGTAGAGGTAGCTCAGGCTGTCCTCGACCAGCTGGGCGCGGCTCTTGAGGGTCTGTTCGGTGTAGAGGCAGGACGAGTACTCGGCCAGCGACTCCGAGAGGCAGACGTCGGCGGTCGCCATCGGCCGCGTGTAGTTGCCCCACCATTGGTGCGCGACCTCATGGGCGGTCAGCTCGCTCCAGCTCGTCCAACCGCCAGCGCCCGGCTGTGCGCCAAAAACGTTGCGAAGCATGAAGATGCCGGACAGCGGCGCGTAGCCTCCGCCAAAATTGTTGGCGACCTGGATGATCGACAGCCCAGGCCACGGGTAAGCGCCAAAGCGCTGGCCGTAGAAGCCGAGCATCGAATCGACGGACGTCAGCAGGCCCTTGGCGGCGCCCTGGTAGGTGCCGAGCGTGAGCAGCCGCAGCCAAGGAGCGCTGGTGTTCGGTTTGGGACCGCCGCCGGTGACGACGTACGGCGCGATGGAGAAGCCGCCGTGCTCGGTGCGCTCGGTCTGCTCGAAGCTCCAGCGCAGCTTGCCGCCGGCGAGCGGGGTGGAGCCGAGCGGCGTACCCGGCGCCGCGGCGACGCGGTCAGCGGGCGTCTCGATGTGCAGGGTCGAAGTGTGCGGGGCGTGCAGCGCCGCGGCGTGGTCGAAGAAGACGCGGAAGAACAGGACCTGCCAGAACTGATCGTCAAAGGTGCAAGTGCGCAGCAAGGTCGTCTGCTTGTTGCAGTCGAGCGTAGCGCTCCAGCGCGCCCGGACGACGACGACGTCGCCCACCAGCAGCGGCGTCGTTGACTTGATCTGGACGACGCCGATCTGACCGAATTGCTCGGCGTAGGTGACTGTCGCCGGCGAGGTCGCGCCGCCGGACTGGACCTCGGCGACCAGCGACTCGATGACGACCTTCTCGCTGCGCAGCGTCAGCGACGAGATGTCCTCTTCCAGCACGGTGAGCGTCGCCGTCACATCGACCGCGAGGCCGGGGAGTTTCGGCGCCACCTGCACGGTCGCCTCTTGATGCTCGACGCGAAACGCCTGCTCAAACAAGGCGCCGAAGTTGGCAGCGGTCGCCGAAAAGGCCGTCGCTGCGCTCAGATCGGGCAGCCCGTGGTGGTGACGGCCCTCGGCTTCCGCGCGGTGCATGCGCATCCGTTGGCCGAAATTGCTGTCGTCTGCCGCGGGACCGAGGACTGGCGCAGCGTGTGGCGCGTCTGGCGGTGAAGCGAAAGCGGCACGGACCGGACCGGCGACGACCAGCGCCACAACGCCAAGGACCGCAGCAAAGCCGCCCTGGCCGCCGAAGTGAAGCGCGCAAAGGGTGGAAGGCGCGCTCATCGGGCACCTCCGCCCTGGACCAAGAGCCGCTGCCAGCCGAGCTTGAGCACGGTGTAGTCGGCGCCGCGGGCGAGGGCGCGCTCGGGATCGAACTCGACCCAGGCGTCGTCGGCCGTCAGCTTGCGCAGGGTGACGGTGGCCCAGGCCTGATCGCCGACCTTGGCGCCTTGTAAGGCGGCGGTGCTGCTGCCGCTCGACCGCGCGCGGGTGCCGCCGAGCAGCACGCGAGGGCCTGCGACCACTGCCAGCGTGCGAGGCTCCCACGCCGTGTCGCCGAGCACCGGGTGGCCGTGGACTGCCTCGATCGCCAGCTGGGCGGGATCGACGCGGAGATGGGCTGCGATGCCAAAGAGATCAGGGATGTCGCGGAGGCCGACCTGGACCTGCAGTGTATCGCCCTCGACGGACAAGACCGAGAGGGTCACGCGAGGGCCAACGGCGGGCCCATCGACGCTGGTCGAGATCGCGCTTTGCGTGGCGCCGCCGCTGTCCTGCGCCCCGCGATCGGCGTCTGATGTGGCCTGGACGTCGGTGGCATGTCCGCCGCTGACCGAAGGCGGCGCCGCGACGAGCCGGTCTTCGGTGCAGCTCGCGACGCAGAGCGCGGCGAGGCCAAAGGCGCCGAGCAGGGGCCGGCGGACGCGACGTTGCGGCGAGCGCCCAGACCGTATCCGCTTTGCAGTCAAAGGCTTGCCTCCTCATCGCCGTCGCCCACCGGGGAGCAGCGGGCGCGAGAGGATAGTGGAATGTTTGTCGAAGGCCAGCGAAATCGGTTAGAGGCGTCGGGCGTCCATGCAGAACCGAGCAGACGGCCTGACGATGCAGTCGGGCGGACCGGGTTGCTTGGCAGGGCGCAGGTCTGTTGGAAGCGCGGCGTTGATCTCAGCGCGAGCACGCGGCATCCAAGGGTTGGGGTCGACGGAGGGGGCAGGCGCCACCCGGGCCCCGCGAACGAGCAGTAGTGCCGGCGACGAGCGACGCGAGGCATCCATGGTGGATCCACAGCTGCAAGACGAGACGCAGGTCCGACTCGAGCGCGAGCGCGCCGACGCCCTTGACGCTCGCCTCGTCGCCAGCTTTCAGCGCGGCAACGCCCACGCGCTGTCGGAGCTCTATCGCCGCCACGCCCGCCGCGTCGAGTCTGTGGCCCGCCACGTCGTGGGGCCGTCCGACGAGCTGGAGGACATCGTCCAAGAGGTGTTCATCGAGCTGCAGCGCTCGCTCGGGCGGTTTCGCGGCGAGGCCCGGTTCACCACCTGGCTGCACCGGGTGACCGTCAACGTCGCCCTGCAGCACCTGCGCCGCGGTCGCCGCAAGGGCTGGCTGCGGTGGCTCGGGCTCGACGACGCGCCAGCGGCCTGGACGCCGCGCGCCGCCAACCTGGAGGCCACCGCAGAGGCCCGCGAGACCGTGCGCGCGCTCTACGAGGCCTTGGCCGAAGTCGGTGAAAAGAAGCGCGTGGTGTTCACACTCTACGAAATGGAGGGCATGGCCCTCGAGGAGATCGCGGCGACGGTCGGCACCTCGGTGAACACGGTCAAGAGTCGCCTCTTCCACGCCCGCCGCGAAGTGTTCGGCGAGCTTGACCGCCGCGGCCTGCTGCCGAGCCATACGCTGCAGGTGATCAAATGAGCGCCAGCGACCTCCCTAGCCGCGCCGAGGCCGACGCCGCGACGCCCCGTTCTCCGTCACAGGTGACGCCATGAATCGCCCTCCTCTGCTTGAGACCCTGCCTGGACGCCGCGCTGGCGCCAGCGAAGCCCTGTTGCTGCCAGGCGGCTGTGTCGATGACGCGACGTTGCATCGGCTGGCCGACGAACGCGATGACTTTGGCGCTGAGGCGCACACCGCGTTGCTCAGCCACGTCGAGGCCTGCGCCGACTGCGGGGCGCGCTGGCAGCTGGTGCGGCGTTTTCGGACGGCCTTGCTGCGCAGCCGGGTGCCTGGGCTGTCGACGGAGCAGTGGCGGGCGCTGGACGAGCGCATGGCGCTGCTCGGCAGTGAGCCGGCGCCGCGCGCGGTCTCCCTCGGCGCCCGGGCGTACTGGGGCTTGGCGGTGGCGGCGGGCACGGCGGCGCTGGTCGTCGGCGGCTGGCGATTTGTCGGCGAGCGCGCGGCGGCGGCGGACGTCGCCACGCGGTCTGAGGCGTCTGTGAGCGGCACTGCTGCGGAGATCGCGTCGCGGCTGCAGGCCCGCGGCGACGTCGCTGGGCTGCAGGTCGATGTCGGCGACGGCCACTGGCAGGCCCTGCGGGAAGGTACGGCCCTGCCGCAGGGGGCGCTCTTGCACAGCGGTTCGACCCGCGCCGGTCTGGCGCTCGGGGCGGGCGCTCGGCCGAACGCGGTTGAGCTTGGGCTGGCCGCAGAGACCGAGCTCGTGGTCGAGCAGGCCAACAGCGCTGACGTCTTTGTCCGTGTGCGGCGCGGTACACTCGAGCTGGCCGTCGCGCATCGCCGCCCCGACCAGCGCTTCGCCGTGCTCGCCGGCGGTCACCGGATCTGGGTGGTCGGCACCCGCTTCTCGGTGCACCACGGCGCCGACGCCTCAGTGGAGGTGCGGGTGTTGGAGGGTGCGGTTCGGGTCGACGCCGCCGCCAGCGCCATGTCCGCCGTGGGGGAGACGACCGTCGTCGTGCGCGCCGGGCAGCGCTGGCGGGTGCGCGGCGGGCAGGTGGCGTTCGG
>SXNM01000230.1 GCA_005777155.1 Pseudomonadota bacterium
CGAACTCGGCGACGGTATGGCGCCACCAGGCGCGTAGATGGCGAGGTCTGGGCATCGGCGGGCTCCTGGGCGCCGTGCGGCGCGTGGGGAGCTTCGCGCATGAGCCGTTCGTGGGCTATGCGCGCAGGAACGGGTGGTTACGCTGAAGCCGCTCGACCCTCCGGTTGAGGCCGAGATCCGGGACACGCCACGGACACAGGCTGGACACCAAACGGCCCCGATTGAGCCCTCGTGACCCCTCATCAGGCGGCCTCGACACGAGGCTAAACGCTTGACATACAAACCGAAAGCCGACTCAAACAAGGAGGATGGATTCAGAGGGTTCGACTCCCGGCGTCTCCACCAACATCCTGGAACTATCCCTATCTTCCGGGATATTGAAGGCCAAGTCCTGTAGCTGTGGGCCGCGAAGCGGTCAAGGCGGCGGCGGGATGGCGCTCGCTTCGCTTCGGGGCCATTCGCCTCCTGTCACCCGTGGCTACCGCCCAGATTGGGTGCAGGGCCAGCCGGCGCCGTCGTTCCGTTGGCGGCGATTTCCGCTCAAATCGAGTCGTTGCCGGCAACCTGCCCTGGGGTGAGGCTGTCAAGACCGAGGCGCTGCAAGGCTTCCGCAAGGCCGAAGCCCACGGCCTTGTGCTTCGGCGTCGGGCTAGGTGGTGGGTCATCGAGGTCGTCGACCGTGAATGGTCCGGCGAAGAAGTCATCGAGCGGCCCGCGGGGACGGTGGCTGAGTGGTTTCGGCGAGGCCGCGGGTTTCCTTGGTGCCTAGTGGCCGACGGTGGCCCCGTTATCGGGGATCCGTTGTCGGCACGGCACATTGTGACGAGGGAGGGACCAGGGCCTCGCGGAGTTCGAGGGTCCACATGGGGTGGTCGAGGCCGCAGGCATCGCCTGACGCGAGGGTTCGCTCCGCCGTGCCCACCGGCGCGTCGGGTCGTAGTTCGGGGGCAGGCCGCGGCCTGGCGGGCTCAATCCTTTGCAGGTCGCCCGTAGTGGTCGGTGAGGGTCGCCGTGGTACTGGTGGCCGGCATCATGCGACGACTGGGGGAGGTGTGCCGAATGAAGATCATCACGCGCTTTGCCGACGACTTGGAGTTCCTGAAGCAGGAGATCGCCTGGGTCACGATCCGCAGCACCCGGCTGGCGGCGATCGAGGACCAGTTGGAGGATGCAGAGAGCACCCGGCACCGCAGCCCGACCTGGGGCAAGCGGAAGAACACCGCCGAGGTTGAGGTATCGTCGGACCTCGACGCCATGCTGGCAGAAGAGCAGGCGTTTCGCAGCGCGCTCGATGCCCGCATCGAGGCGACGGAGGCTGCCGGGATCACCCTCGGGCTTCAGCACCTGGTGCGGGAGCACGACCTCGACGACGCCGACCGGAGCACCCTGCTCATGTGCCTGATGCCGTGCATCGGGAGCCGGGCGGCGGCGCCCCTTGAGCGAGTCGGCGGCTACGCGCTCACGGGTTACGTTTCCGCCGAGATCGTGGCCCGCTTCAGCGAGTTCGGCTTCGGGGACCGTCTTCGACGCCTCCGGTTCGACTCGCAGCACAAGCTCGTCCAGGCGAAGCTCATCAAGGGGCAACTCGACGACGACGCCGATGCCGGGGAGTGGCCGACGTGCAGCATCGCGCTGACCAACAGGGGCTTCGCGACCATGACACGGCTTCCGGTGCTGTTGTAGTCTCGGCCTCGCCGAGCTCGCGGGTCCATTTGGGGTTGTCGAGACCGCAAGGGCAAGACGTGGGGTCTGCACGGTAGGCCTGCCGCCGTGAGTGAATTCGGTCCTGGAACCGGGCCTGCAATGAGGCCACAACGTCGCTTCGCGGGTTCTTGGCCCGCACGCTGCCGACGATTAGGGCGCACGACGCGCTCGAAGGCGCAGACCAAGACCAGCGGCGACAGCGCTGCAGCCGATTCGGTGAGCCGATCGGGAGGTGGAACTGCCTGGACGTCGGCGGACGCTCGCGGCTGCAGCTGCCTGGAGCAGACCCACGCCAAGTTGGGATTGCCACGCCAGATCACCACATGTAGCAAAACACCACATGGCGACTGGCGGGATGGGTGGGGGCGCACATCAATGAACAGCTGGACATTTCAACGATTTACTCGCACCTTCAGGCTTGGCGCGCTCCTGGCATAATGCCGCTGAGTGCGGCGTGACGCCGACCACGGAGGCCCCAGATGAATGCGACCCCTCACGCCCTCAGGGCCCTGGTCTTGTCCCTCGCCCTCGGCGCTGCGGCGTGTGCGGCTGGCGCCGACAGCGGCGAGGCAGGCAAGTCGACGCAATCGAGCGGCACCACTGGCGACCAGTCGGGCGGCGGCGGTACGGGTGGCAGCGGCACGGGCGGCGGCGGCGACACCGCTGCCAGCGACGCCGGCCAGTCGACGGCTCCGGTGCCGGGGGGCAACGGCGGCGCTGAGCAGGGGACCGGGGGCGGTAGCGGTGGCGACAAGGGCAACGGCGACTTCAATCCGCCATCGGCGGCTGACGGCGGCGCGACTGGAAGCGTCGACGCCGGCGGCGCTGCCGACAGCGGCGCAGACGCCGGCGGCCTTGACGACGCCAAAGACCAAGTCTGCAACAAGACCGACAAAGTGACGCTGTACCTATCGGCGGACGACAGCAACTCGATGGCGTCTGCGACCTTGGCGCGTGGGCTCATCGCCGGCGGTCAGGTGGTCTACAAGGCCGTGCGGACCTACGAGATGTTGAACTACTACGCCTTCGAGTACGCGCCGGCGGCGGCGGGGCAGGTGGCGGTCAGCGCGCAGCTGCGACAGCTCACCGCCGATAAGGGTGCGGGCGAGGCGGGCGGCTATGCCCTGCAGATCGGGGTGCGGGCGCCGGACTACGACGCCAAGACGCGCCGCCGCATGAACCTAGTGCTGGCCATCGACGCCAGCGCCTCGATGGGCTGGGGGGCGCCTGGGGAGCAGGGCGTCGACACCGCGCGCGCCGCCTGCAAGGCGCTGGCCGCTCAGCTGGAGGCCGGCGACCGCTTCGGCCTGCTCAGCTTTGGCGACGGCGTCCAGACCTTGGTCGCGCCCAAAGTCCTCCCTGGCAACGACGACGGCACCATCGCCGCGGTCTGCGAGGCCATCGCGCCGGGCGGCACTACCGGGCTCTCGGCGGGCCTGCTCGCGGCCTACGGGGCGGTCGAGGCCGGCTTCGACGCCGCCAAGATCAATCGGGTTGTCCTCATCGGCGACGGCGGAGCCAACCTCGGCGAGACCGACAAGGCGGTGATCGGCAAGTGGGCCAAGGCCGCTGACGGAAAGCAGATCTACCTAATGGGCGCCGGCGTGGGCGACGCCTGGAACTACAACGACGGCCTGATGGACGCCATGACCGACGCCGGCAAGGGCGCGTCGGTGTTCCTCGACTCGCCGGTAGAGGCGGCGATGGTGTTCGGACCGCAGCTGCTGCGCCACATCGAGCTCGCCGCCCGTGAGGTGCAGGTGGCGCTGGAGTTGCCGCCGACCTTCGCCGTCAGCGCCTTCCACGGCGAGCAGATCTCGACCGTGAAGGAGGAGGTGGAGCCGCAGCACTTGGCGGTCAACGACGCCATGATCTTCCATCAGGAGCTTGAGAGCTGCGCGCCGGGGGCGCTGACGGGCGCCGAGAAGATCCGCGTCACCGCGACGTGGAAGGACGCGCTGACCGGCGCTGACCAGGCCTCGACGTTCGAGGCGACCCTGTCGGAGCTGCTGCAGGCCGACACCGCGCTGCTGCAGAAGGGCGACGCCGTGGTCGCTTATGCCGAGGCGCTGAGCGACGTGCAGGTCCTGGATGGCAAGGCCGCGCAGGGGCGCATCGACGAGGCCATCGCCGTGGTGACAGCAGGGCAGAAGGCGCTGGCCAACGACGCCGACCTCGCCGAGCTGAGCGCGCTGCTGAAGGAGTACCGCAAGGTGTTCGACCAGGCGCAGCCCGACCCGTTCCAGAAGGGCGGCACTGGCGCCAGCCCCATCGCGGCGGGCTGCGGGGTCGGCAATGCGGCCGTCACCGGCGACAAGGCAGAGCAGCTGGCGGCGGCGGTCGACGTCTGCGACCCGGGCATCGTCCTCAGCTCTGGAGTCACCTCGCCCACCGGCAGCGACACCACGGGCGCCTTCGCCGCGGTGACGCATTTTGGCAACGTCGGCAACCACCTGAAGCCGCAGGTCGGCGGCAGCTACGCGTTGCTTGCGACGGGGCCGGCGCTCGGTCAATCGCACAGCGCCGACCTCGGGGGCGGCGGTCAGCCCGATCCCTTCGTCAAGGGCGGCGCGCAGATGTTCAACGCGGTGGAGTGGAAGCTGAAGCTGAAGGCGCCCGCCGGCGCGCACGGGCTGCGCTTCCGCTTCGTATTCTTCTCGCAGGAGTACGACGAGTACGTGGGCAGTACCTACAACGACAAGTTCTACGCGGTCCTCGAGGCGGGCTCGACCAACGGCGGCGCCAAGACCGTCATCAACAGCAGCGAGTGCCGCGATCCCGCCACGCACCACGACTTCGTTTGCAGCCCCGGGATGCAGTTCTGCACGCCACGCAAGCGCTACTGCTACGTCGCCATCAACACGGCGTCGTCGGAGTGCTGCTGGCTGGGCGGCTGCCCGGGCGGCAAGGCCAAGACCGACATCTCTGGCACCGGCTACTCCTGCGCCAGCGGCCAGGGAGTTGACAGCGCCAACACCGGCAGCTCGACCGGCTGGATGATGACGGAGTGGCCGGTCGAGCCGGGCGAAGAGTTCACGCTCACCTTCCACGTTCACGACACCGGCGACGGCATCTACGACAGCGAGGTGATCCTCGACGGGCTGCAGTTCGTCGGCAGCGTGACGCCGGGCACCTGGTCGATCGTGCCGCAGCTCTAAGGTGGGGCGCGACGGGTCGAGGTCCGTGCGGCGCTAGAGGATCCGCCTGCCGAGCGCGCTCTCGATCAGCCAGCGGCCGAGCTCGGCGGTCTGGTTGCGGACGTCGGCGGTCGGGTTCAGCTCGACCAGCTCGACGCCGATGAGCCGCTGGCTGCGCGAGAGCCACTCACAGATCAGGTGACTCTCGCGCAGCGAGAGGCCGCCGGGCACCGGGGTGCCGACGCCAGGCGCGTGCAGCGGATCGACCCCGTCGAGGTCGAAGCTGAGGTGGACGCCGCCGCTGGCCGCTGAGACTCGCTTGTGCGCCTCGCGCAGACAGGTCGCCATGCCGCGCTCGTCGATCTCGGACATCGTGTAGACGCGTACGCCGTGACGGCGGACCACCTCGCTCTCGGGCGCGTCGACGTCGCGGACGCCCAGCAAGACGACGTGCTCTGGCCGCAGCGCCGGCTGGTCGCCGGTCAGGGCCGTCGTCAGCGCCTCTGGGCCCTCTCCGAGCAGGCAGGCGAGCGGCATCCCGTGGATATTACCAGAGAGGCTTGAGGCCGGCGTGTTCATGTCGGTGTGGGCGTCGACCCAGACGACGCCGAGGTCCTGTCCGACGCGGCGCAGGTGACGCGCCATGCCGCTGATGGTGCCGATAGCGACGCTGTGGTCACCGCCGAGGACCAGCGGCAGCTGCCCGGCGGCGAGGGCGGACTCGGTGCGGTCGGCGAGCTGGCGCACAATGCCTGCGATTTCTGGGAGAAAGCGCGCCTGTTGGTCGCCGGCGCTGGCCGACTCGAAGGAGGGTCCGCCGAGGCTGGTGACGCTGGCGACGCGGTGGCCGAGGCGCTGCAGGGCGGGTACGAGCCCAGCGACGTGGAGGGCGCTCGGGCCCATGTCGGTGCCGCGGCGGCCAGCGCCGAGATCGAGGTGGACGTTGGTGAGGGCGATGTCCATGACGACGGCTCCTGGCCCAGCAGAGGCGGCGGCGGGCCCCTGGGGTGGCGCGACGGCGGGCGCTTGCCGCCTTGGGCCTGCGCCGCCACACTCTGCGACATGGACGCGATCGTTGCCATGGTCTATGCCTTGATCTTGGTCTGGGGCGCGGCGTGGGGCAGCTTCCTCAACGTGGTCGTCTATCGACTGCCCGCCGGCCTGTCGGTGGTGCGACCGGCGAGCCGTTGCCCGTCGTGCAGCACGCCCATCGCCTGGTGGCAGAACGTGCCTGTGCTCGGCTGGGCGCTGATCGGCGGCCGTTGCTGGACGTGCAAAGCCCCGGTCTCGCTCCGCTACCCGGTGGTCGAGGCCGTGGCCGCCGGGCTGACTTTGGCGGTGTCGGTGCCTTGGGTGCAGGCGCATGCTGGGGTCGAGCTGGACCTTGGCCCGGCGATCGCCGGCGCGCTCTGCGAGCAAGCGCTGGTGCTGACGCTGCTGGCGATCGCGCTGATCGACGCCGACACGTTCCTGATCCCAGACGTGCTCAGCCTGCCGCTGCCCCTGCTCGGCGTCGTCGTGGCGGTCTTCCTCGGCGAGCCGCGGGCGGTCTCTTGGCAGGCGGCAGCGATGGGCGCGGGCATCGGCGGCTTCGGCACGCTGGCGGTGCAGTGGGGCTATAGCGCCATGACCGGGCGCGAGGGCCTCGGCACCGGCGACGTCAAGCTGCTGGCTGGGCTCGGCGCTTGGCTCGGTCCGGCCGCGCTCGGTCCAGTGCTGCTGCTCGGCAGCTTGCAGGGGCTGCTCTTCGCCGGCGGCATGGCGATGGTCGGTGTCCGACTGGCGGAGGAGCGCGGCGTCGGCAGCCTGCGTCACGTGGCGCTGCCGTTTGGGCCCTTCCTCTGCCTCGCCGGCATCGAGTGGCTGTTGCTCGGTCGACAATGGCTGCCGCAGCTGCAGCGGCTGCTCGGGGCCTGAGGTGCGCCTACGCGGAAAGGCACTGCTCGGCGTCTCCCTCTTGGCGGCGGGCCCGACGCTGCTGCTGGTGGTGATCGCGGGCGGTCTGCTGCGGCAGGTCGCGGCTGGGTGGTTCGCCGCCGCTGGCGCCGCTGCCGGCGGGAACGGCGCCGACCCAGCAGTGTTGGCCGGCGCCGAGGCGACGGTGGACGCCGCGACCCAGCTCCTCTGGCTCGCCGGCGCCGCCATCGCGGCCCTGGCCACGGCGGTCGGCGTCCTCG
>SXNM01000231.1 GCA_005777155.1 Pseudomonadota bacterium
CGACGCGCCATCGCCGCCGCTCGCCGACGCCGCGGTGGTCGAGGCCTGCGGCGGGACCCGCGCCGTACCGGCGCTGCCTCCGCTGCCGCAGACGGGCGGTTCCGGCGGTAGCGGCGCGAGCGGTCGCCTCGGCGCCATGATCGCGCGCCATCCGGTCACCGCCGAGATCTGGCTCGTGGGCGGCCGCGGCCAGGCGCCCGATGACGAACCAACCGGGCAAGTCATGCGCTGGAAGCCTGGCTCCACAGCCTGGCAGCCGGCCACTTTCGCTGTGACGCCGCGCAGCCATGGCGGCCTGGCCGCGACCACGACGCCGCCGGCGCTGTGGCTCGTGGGCGGCGACATCGGCCCCAACGGCACGCCCATCGCGACCTTCGAGTTGCGGCGTCTGCATGGCCAGGCGACGAGCTGGGAGCTGGTCGCTGCCGGAGGCACCACGCCGGGGCCGCGGCGCAGCTTTGGCTTCTGCAGCCTCGGCCAGCGACTCGCGCTCTTTGGCGGCCACGACGCCGCCGACGCCCTGCGGGCAGACGTGCACCTGCTCCGAGGCGCCGACGCGACCTGGGTCCCGGTCCCGACGCACGGCGCCGCACCGAGCCCACGCGCCGAGGCCGCCCTCGCCCCGCTCGGCGCCGACACGCTGATCTTGTTCGGTGGGCGCGACGAAAAGGCCGGTCTCCGCAACGACTTGTGGCGGCTCGACCTCGCCACCGGCACCTGGACGCGGCTGCGGGCTGGCGACGCCGGTCAGGGCGGGGTGATCGATGAGCCACCGGCGCTCGGCGATGACCTGTGCCGACCGCTGGCGAGCGCCGCTGGCATCGACGCTGGCTCGCCCGAGCCGCGCGCCGGCGCCGCGCTTGGCCGCACCGACCTCGGCGCGGTCTTGCTCTTCGGTGGCCTGGGCCGCTGTGGGGGCCTCGGCGACCTGTGGCGGCTGCAGCCTGATGGCGCGTGGCTGCGCCTGCGCGGCGGCGGTGGCGCCTGTCCGCGGCGGGCCTCGGCCTGTAGCTGGCTCTGCGCCGGCCTCGGCGCCGTGCCGGACGGTTCGGACGGCAGCGATGGCGCGGCGGACGGCGGTGCCGTGGTTGTAGACGCTGACTCCGGCCCGTAACATGGCGCGACGCCCGGGCACGGCACGCCGCGGAGGGAGCACAACTATGACGCAGCAATCGAGTCCCTGGCCCGCCGCACGGGCAGCCACGCCAGCTTGGGGTGCTGCGCTCGCGCTGCTGCTCCTCGCGGGCTGCGAGACGGTCGGCGGCGACCCAGGCGCCACCAACACCCGCACCGGCGCGTGGTGGATTTGCCCGCCGACCAAGAACGCCGCTGGCGCTGAGCACGGCAAGCCCTGCAAGATCGGCAGCGACTGCGCCTATGGACACTGCGTCGCTGGCTCGTTCTTGGCGGGCTATGACGGCGCGATCCGCTTCTGCACCAAGAACAACGCTTGCGACAGCGTCGGCAGCAGCGAGACCGCGCCATGCAGTGTCGACGACGCTGGTGGGCTGGCGTTCACGCCGGCGTTCGAGAAGTCGAAGTCGGGCGGCAACGCGCGCCGCATCAGCGCCGAGCCGGCCAAAGTCTGCGCCCTCTCTTGCGCCAGCGACGCCGCGTGCGAGGCCTGGAACCCAGAGATGCCACATTGCATCAAGAGCTCAACTACTTATGTGTCAGTAGGCGCGGTCGGCGCGTGTGGCAAGGATCCGACGCGCTGAGCTGCGGCTCGGCGCGCCTTGGCGCCTGATCTGCCGTCATCCGGGGTGCCCTCGCCCCAACCCGTTGACGTGCTTGGATCGTGCGCACGTCTGTGCTAGGTTTGGCGGTCAAAGACGTGGATCATCCACGCCGGGAGTCTGTGTTGGACCTTCCTCCTTCTGCTTTAGGCGGCGACCAGCTGTGGTCTGTGGTCGCCGGCTTGATCTGCCTGACGCTGTCCTTCGTGTTCTCTGGATCTGAGACAGCCATCACCTCGATGGGCGAGCACAAGCTGCGCCGACTCATCGACCAGAAAATCGGCCCGACCGGCCTCTTTGAGCTCTGGCAGCGCGACCACTCCAAGGTGCTGACGTCGATCTTGGCGGGCAACACGCTGGTCAACATGCTGCTCTCGGCCATGGTCACGACGCTGACCTTGCCGCTGGCCAGCACCACCACGGAGCCAAGCTGGCTCGGCGAGTGGATCATCACGCTGTCTGTGGTGGCGGTGACCGTCGTCGTGCTCATCATCGGCGAGATCGTGCCGAAAACGCTGGCGAAGTCGCACCCCGAGTGGTTCATGCGGCTGCTGTGGCTGGTGCACGGCTTCCACGTGGCGACGCGCTGGCTGACGGCGGGACTGACCTGGTTCTCCAAGACTCTCGTGCGGTTGCTCGGCGTCGACACTGACGTGTCGGGATTCGTCGTCACCGAAGAGCAGATCGAGGACATGGTCCGCATCGGCTCGGAAGAGGGCTCGATCGACGTCTCACGCGGCGATCTGCTCAAAAACGTCTTCGACCTCTGGGACACCCCGATTCGCAACGTGATGACGCCGCGCACCGACGTCGTCGGCATCCCCGGCAACGCCACGGCCGAGCAGATCTTGACCATCGTCAAGGCCAACGGCTACTCGCGCTACCCGGTCTTTGGCGAGGGGCCCGATGACGTCATCGGCATCTTCTACGCCAAGCAGCTGATCGAAGCTGAGGGCGAGGTGCGGGCCGGCCGCTTCGAGCTGCGGCGTCACGTGCGCAAGCCCTTGTTTGTGCCAGCGAATCAGAAGGCGAGCGCGCTGCTGCAGACCTTCCGCGCCAAGGCGGTGCACGTCGCCATCGTTGTCGACGAGCACGGCGGCACGGCGGGCATCGTCTCGCTGGAGGACATCCTCGAAGAGCTTGTCGGCGATATCTATGACGAATTCGACGAGATCGAGCCGCTGATCGTCGCCGACGGCGAGGACCGTTGGCTGGTCGACGGCGCTGCCGACATGCGCGCAGTGGCACAGGCGGTGCGGGTGCAGGAGCCCGACGAGGACCAGGGCTTCTCGACGATGGCCGGCTATGTGTTGCATCACCTCGGCCGCATGCCGAGCGCCGGAGACGATGTGGTCGTCGATGGCCTGAAGATCTTGGTGCTTGAGGTCGACGCCCGCAAGATCCGTCGGGTCGAGATCGTCCGCTCGCCGCCACCCGGCAGCGCCGAGTCACCGCCGCCGGAGACGCACGAGCCTATCCCGCTGCTCGGCAGCATGGCCTGAAGCGTCGCGCCGTCTGCGGCGCCGGACCGCGGGAGCTGGGCCTAGAGACGCGACCCGTGATGACTGGCGGCGTCTCTCGCCGTCTGTCTTTGCGGGGTACATGGAGTCGGCGGCCACCCTCTGAGAACGTGCGGCGCAGGCCGCCCACCCCGATCGTCTGCGCTGATACGTCGCTCGCCTGCAACATCGTCATCGGTGGTGGGCGAGGCGCCGAGGTCTGCGCTGCCGTCCAGGGCACCGACAGCCGGTGGCCGACGAGGGGTGCGGCCGGCGACAGTTCATCGCAAAGCGACCGCCTCTGCCTGCTCGGCCTGGAGTCGTCGCCGCTTCCTCGGTCGCGTAGGGAGGCGGCGACCCGCCTGGCCCGATGGTGTCGCCGATTGGGCGCGAGATCGCTTGGGAAGCGTGAGGCAGATGCACCGACGACGTGACCGAGCGCCCGCGGCGTCGCTGGCGGAATTTCCCCCTTGCGCGAGGCAGGTCGCGGCCCTAGGGCAGCGTCAGCGAGTGGTTGGAAGCGGGCGGATCGACCGAGATCTCGCGCTGCGACAGGACGCCGAGCGTCACGCCGCTGACGACGGCGGTGCCGACGGCGGCCCAGAACCACCAGCGCCCAAGCAGCGAGTCGTCGGGCTTGACCACCGGCGCTGGCACGTCGACGAGCTGGACGTCGAGGGAGATCTCCTCGCCAGCGACGACCTCGATGGCGCGGGTGTCGGTCAGCTTGCCGGCGGCCGCGACCTGCAGCTGGTGCTTGCCAGCCTCGACGTCGCCATCAAAAGGCGTGACGCCGATCGGCTTGCCATTGAGCAAGATGTTGGCGCGGCGCACGTTGCAGCCGATCTTGAGCACTCCACCGGACGGTACAAGGTCGGCCTCGATCTCCCGCTCCTCTCCGGGGCTCATCTTGACGGTCTCGACGAGGGTGCCGAAGCCCCGCTTCTGCAAGCGCACGACGTGGGCGACGCCCGGCGACAGCTCCAGCGGCTCGGCCAGCGGCACGGTGCCGACCTCCTGGTCGTCTAGAAACACCGTCGCGCCCCGCGTCAGGCTGGCGATGGTCAGGCGCCCGGGGCCTTCCCCACGCTTCGCCTTGGGGCGCGCCTCCGCCGCCGCCGGGAGCAGCGAGGCGACGCCGGCGATGCAGCCGACGCCAAGGGCGCCGACGGACTGCGCGAGCGGCCAAGCCATTGGGCCGAGCGGAGCGGTTGGAGTCAGGGCACAGAGCAGCGCGGCGACCATGCGGCGCGGCGCCGTGTCGCTTGCGCGGGTCGTTCGTGGCGCTGCCATGCTCACCTCCGGCGCTGGGCGCGCCGCTGCGTCGCGAGCGGCGACCGCGGCGTCTAGGCGTGCACACGCGGTGCCCCGCAACATGCCCGCCGCTGAACAGTGTCGCCGCGCCGTGATGTGGGCGCAAGGTCCGGCGAGTCGGCGGTGGTCTACGAGCCCCGGGCGGCGTCGGTGGGCGGATCAACGCCGAGGGGAGCCGGCGTCGCGGACGCGCCGCGTCGTCTCCGGCGCTGCGTCGCCGCCGCCTTGCAGGCCGCGATGGCGCGTTGGCCCGACGCCACGGCGAGCGCCGTCGCTGCGGAGTCCGCCGGGTCGCGCCAACGCGCCCGGTCCCACGCCGCGGCGAAGTCCGCCAGCGCGTCGGCGACCTCAACCTCGCCCTCAGCCGCCGCGCGGGCTCTGGACTGGTGAAAGGTCTGGTGCGGCGCCGGCGCTAGGTCGAGGGCCTGCAGGCGATCGCGCAGGGCACCCTCGACCTGGCGGAGGCGGCGATCGACGCCATCGGGATGTCGCCCGCGCCGGCGACGCCAGAGCAGGATCAGCGCCGTCGCGGCGGCCAAGGCAGCGATGATGCCGGGCCAGCGCAGGTCGAGCTGAGGGCCCTTGGTGCCGGCGAGGTCGGCGCCCTCGTCGTCCACCTGGCGCAGGCCGCGGTCGTCGGCGTTTCGCAGCCGCAGGTTCGAGCGCAGGTCGGGCAGCGCGGCGCGAATGGCCCGCAGCACGCCGAATTGCCGTTCCAGGTCGTACTCGACGATCCACGAGTACCAGAGCATCGCCGCGCCGTCGGCGACCCGCCGCAGCGCCGCCGCGACGCCGTCATCTACCGGCGCAAGCTGGCCGGCAGCCGGCGTCGGTTCGAAAGAGTGCCAGCCGGCGCCGGGCATGTACGCCTCGACCCAGCTGTGGGCGTCGCCTTGCTTGATCATGCGATAGCCGCCGAATTCGTTCTGCTCGCCGCCTAGGAACCCGTTGACCACGCGCGCTGGGATGCCCTGAGTCCGCAGCATCACCGCCATCGCGGTCGCGAAGTACTCGCAGTGGCCGTGTCGCTTGCCGAAGAGAAAGTCCAGCAAGGGAGCATCGTTGTCTTGATCGCCTGCGAGCGAATAGGTCCAGTCGCGGCGCAGCGCCGACTCCAACGCCAGGGCGCGCTTGGCTGGCGTCTCGCCGCGGACCAGCGTCTTGGCCAGGGCCGCGATGCGTGGATCGAGGTTCGCGGGGAGCTGCAGGTACCGCTTCGCCACCCCGCGCGGGATCTTGAGGTCGTCGCCGGTGGCGTCGAGGGGCGCCTCCATCAGCCTGCGGCGAACGGACTCGCTTCGCGGCTCCTGGAAGGTGACCTGGTAGTTCAGCGCGACGTCTTTCGGGGCGAGGTAGCGAAGATCGCCCGATGGCGCCGACTCGACCCGCTTGCGGCGGCGGCGGTAGGTGTCGTACTCGCTGTCGAGCCATTCTACGGTGGTGGTCCGTGGCGGCGCGAAAAGCACGGAATTCTCGGTGTGCAGCGGCTCGAGATAGATACGCGCGACCGACGTCGTCGACTGGTCACGCGACAGCTGGGGCTCCTGGACCTCGAAGCGCTGTCCCAAGCGGCGCAGGCTCCATGCTGGCTCCTGGCCGCGGGACCAGCGCGTGCCGTCGAAGGTGTCAAATGACAGGCCGCGCAGCCGCAGCGACTCGAGCGCCCGCTCCGGCTGGCTGGGAAACGACACCCGCATGACGACCTCGGCGCTGGTCTTGATGCGGCCAAAGCCGCCGAGCGCCACCTCGTCGGCGAAGCCGGTCACGCTCTGACCGTTGCGGGTACGTGCAAAGAAGAAGCCCATGCCGATGCGGGGAAACAGCAAGAAGAAGAGCATCGACACGGCGAGCGCCGCCAGGGCCAGCGCGCTGGTGAAGGCGAGGAAGCCGGGCCCGATCAGGCGGCGGCTCCGCCACGCCAACGCTTCGGCGCCGATGGGGCCGTCTGGCAGCGGCGGCCGGCTGGGCAAGGGTGGCGCCGGCGGAGGCAGGCCGCGCAGCGCGCGCAGGCGGAGGCGCAGGCGCTGTGACCAATCCAGACGCGGCGTCGCGGCCGCGGGCGATGGTTCTAGCTCCTCGGGCGTCTGGTGGGTGGCGACCTCGATCTGGTGGACGATGTGCAGCATCACCAGCGCCCAGATGGCCAAGATGGCGTAGACGACGAAAGAGATCGCGAAGGTCAGCGTCGGGTGGATGACGGCCGCGACCAAGATCAGCAGGAAGCTCAAGGCGTAGAGCTGCAACCAGTCTTTGGCGTAGCGGCGCTGGAACAGGCGGCTGGCCGTCATCACCAGCGCGAACTCCAGGGCGTGGAGCAGCCAATTGTCGTCCTCAATCGACCACGCGACGAGGGCCGCGAAGGTCATGAGCAGCAACGCGGTCCAGATGCGCGCCACGCCTGGCCGCGGGGTAGGTGAGCGACGCCAGACGAGGCTGGCGACGAAGGCGATGGTGAAGGCGAGCGGCGCCACGACGCCGATCTCACCGCTGCTGGCGACGGCGGCAAAGGCGACGCCGACCAGTGCGTAGCTGGTGAGCAAGAAGGTCCGCGCAAAACCGCCAGCGGCCGGCGTCACCCCGGCGATTCCGGCTTGTGGTGGCGTCGCGCTCATGCCGCCGCCTGCGGCGCCCGCAGGGGCTGCTCGCTGCGCACGATGACGCCGCGCTCGTCGAGCCAGAGGCAGAGGTCTGGCGCCGGCCCGGCCAGTGGCAGGGCCTCGTGTTGCACAAAGCGGACGACCACGCGCACCTGGCCGCCAGCGATCGGCGCTTCGAGCCCGGGCTGGGGGCCTCGGGCAGCGTCGACGCCCGCGCTCGTCCCGCCACCTTGCATCGCCCAGCGTGCCTGCGCCGCGAAGGCGTCGCTAGCGGCGAAGTCGGCGCCACCGCGGCGTCGGGCAGCCCACGCCTCCGCCGCTTGGCGGCGCAGCAGCCAGGTGTCGTCGTCGATGGGCCAGTCCGCTGGCGGCGGTAGGTCCGCTGGCGTCAGCTGCGCCAATTGGCGACGGATCTGCAAGAGCTGGGCGCCTTCGTTGGCCGCCGCCGCCGCCACCTCGCCCTGGAGCGTGCGCAGGCCGACCGCCCTGCCGGCGGCGAGCAGCGTGGCGCAGACGCCCGCCACCGTCGCGCAGGCGTCGTCGTGCTGCTCTGGCCCCTGGTCGGCGGCGACGGCGAGGTGGATGAACTCGACCTGCACCTGACGAGCCGCCTCGCTCTCCCACTCGCGGGCGATGAGCCGGCCGCGCCGCGCCGAGACCTTCCAGTGCAGGTCACGGGCGAGGTCGCCGGCGCGAAAGTCGCGGAGGCCGCGCAGCTCGCTCCCGACGCCGGCCTTGGGGCTGCGCTCCTGTTCGCCGCGGCTGCGGCTGCCTTGTAGCGGCACCTCGACCTCCGCCACCGCGGGCAGGGCCAACACCCTCGCTGGGACCTCAACGACCATCGACTTGCGAGCAAAGCCAAAAGGGTACGTGGTGGAGATCCGTAGACCAACGGTCGCGATCGGCCCTCGCCGCTCCGCCCGGACCACGGCGAAGCAAGTGCCCGCCTCCTGCGGTTGGAGATGCAGCAGCAAGCCGGGGCGCTGGGTGAGCGCGTCGTCGCTCGTCATCTCGTCCACCTCGATGCTGAATGACGCCCGGTTCTTGCGGTTTTCGACCTCGAAGCGCCACAGCGCCGGCTCGCCGACGTCGAGCTCGCGCGGCGCCGTACGCCGTACGCGCAGGCTGCGTAGGTTGAGCTCGGAGAGCACGCCAGAGATGGCGATGATGCTCATGAGCAGGCTCAGCACCAAGTAGAGCAAGTTGTTGCCGGTGTTGACGGCGCCGACACCGAGCAAGATCGCGATGCCGATGATCCAGCGGCCTTGGCGGGTCACCACCAGCTTGCGCGGAAACACGCGGTTGTCGCGGCCCAGGCTGCGCCAGAAGCCGTGGCGCTGGCGCTGCAGGCGTCGCTGCGCCCGGCGGCGTTGCTGCAGGCGGGCGTCGCGGCTTGGCTCGGGCACGGGCGCCATGCTGATGCTCCCGGCGCGGAGGGCGCCGCGCTCAGGGTGTCGCGTGTCGCCGCTGCCAGCAAGGGGCAGACCGCCGCGCGTGGTCAGCCGCGGCCGACCGCCGGCAGGCTACACCGGCGCAACAGGAGCCACCGGGTCGGCGAGGGCGTCGTCAGGCGCTGGCCCTGCGAAGCCATGGTCGTCGCGCGTCGGCATCAGCTCGCCGAGGAGCCAGAGCGGCAGCGGCGGCAGGTCGGCCAAGAGACGCCGAAGTTGGGCGAGGGCGAGGCCATTTTGGCGCTGGTGGCGCTCGGCCACGATCAGTTCGTTTTTCAGAGAGTGCTCCCAGCCGACCAGCTCGGTGACCCGGACTCGATAGCCGTGGGCCTCGAGCACCAAGGCGCGGATCACGTTGGTGAGGTGGGCGCCGAGCTCGCGGCGGTGGAGCGGGTGGCGCCACAGCGGCGACAGCGTGCCGTCGAGGGCGCGCCCCTCCAGGCAGGCCGCGGCCTCGGCTTGACAGCAGGGCACCACGGCGATGAGCTCGGCGCCGGCGCGCACTCCGAGGACGATGGCCTCATCGGTCGCGCGATCGCAGGCGTGGAGCGCCAGGACGGCGTGGACATCGCCAAGGCTGGAGGCCTCGCCCGCGGCTGGGGTCAGGTCGGCGACGCTGGCGTGGATCGCCTCAAACGCGGCCATCCCGAGCTGCTGCGCGCGCTGCCTCGACCGCTCGACGAGGTCGGCCCGCCGCTCGATGGCGACGACCTTGCCGCGTCCCGCCGGGCGCAGCAGCGCCTCATGGACCAGCAGGCCGAGCCAGGCGTTGCCGGCGCCAGCGTCGACCAGCACCGGCGCCTCGTGCCGCTGCAGCAGGCCCTCAATGCCGGGGGCCAAGAGGCGTAGCAGGTGGTTGATCTGCTTGAGCTTGCGCAGCGCGTCGGCGTTGAGCTCACCGCCACGGGTCACGATGTGCAGCTCGCGCAGCAACGCCGGCGACTGGCCGGGGCCAAGCTCGCGCAAGAGCAGTCCAGCCTTAAGCTTCTGGCGTGCAGGCGGGGCGACGGAGGTGGCGCCCCGGCTCGACCGCTCGCCGGCGCCTGACGCGGCCCCGTCGCCCAGGTCCGGGCTCGCAGGGCGCGTGCCACGGCCACCGCGACGCGGCATCAGAGCCCCACAGCGCCAAGCGCCGCGTCATAGTCGGGCTCGGACGTGACCTCCGGCACCAGCTGGACGTAGCGGACGATGCCTTGCGGATCAGCGACCACGACGGCCCGGGCCAACAAGCCGGCCATGCCGCTGTCGAGCAGCTGGAGCCCCATGCGCTCGCCGAAGCCGCGATCGCGCAGCGTCGAGAGCGCCGCCACGCCCTCGATGCCCTCGGCGCCGCAGAAGCGACGGTGGGCGAAGGGCAGGTCCTCGGAGATGCAGAGCACCGCCACGCCCTCGAGGCCGGCGGCCTTGGCGTTGAAGGTGCGGACGCTCATGGCGCACGTGCCGGTGTCGACGCTAGGAAACAGGTTCAGGACCAGCCACTTGCCGGCGTAGGTCGCCAGCGTGACGTCCTGCAGCTTGGGGTCGACGAGCTTGAAGTCGGGCAGCGCGCTGCCGACGGCCGGCAGCTCCCCGGAGATGCGCAGCGTGTTGCCGCGAAGCGTGACAGTCGACATGGTGGCTCCCTTTAGATCAGCGTTGGACGTGGTGTCCGCCTCGGTATCGGCGGGCGACTCTGCCGCGGGCCGTGGTCGGGCCGCAGCGGGCGGAGCCTGCCCCATCGCGGCAGTCCCGGCAATCGCGGCGCCTAGGCGCGCCCCGGCACGGGCCAACAGCGGGCCAGAGGGTCGACCGAGTCCTCAGCCGCTGACGCCGGTGGCGCCGGGCGGGGTGGGCGAGGTGATGGTCAAGTGCGCGCATTCCGGCGCTTCTGCCAGCAGCCCGCCGATCACCTCGTCCTCGTAGGGCGTCAGGGTCGGGCAGCGATCGACGATCAGCAGCGCCTCGGCGCGGCCTAGCCGTTGGTGGAGAGCGCGGGTGGTCGGCGCGATTCGGTCGAGCCACATCGCGCCGCGCTGCAGCAAGCGCGGCCGCTGGCGGGCAAAGGCTTGGCAGCTCGTGGCCCACAGCAGCGGCAGCGGTTTGTCCGGCGGCGGCGGTGTCAGCGTCGCGCGCTCGGCGAGGCGGCCCGCGTAGACGCCGTCGAGGTCTTCGGCCCATGCGCGAAAGCGCGTGACCCAGCGCGCGGCTCGCTCGTCCGTGGCGCAGATGACGACGCACGGGCGCCCGAGCGCCATGGCGATGTAGAGCCCCATCGCCGTCGCGCCGCCCTCCGCTGGCGCCTCCATGCGCAGCCGCGTCGCGCCACTTTCGGCTCTGCGCAGTAGATCAGCCACCGCGCGCTCCTGCGCCGGCCTCCAGTAGAAGTTGATCGCCACCGGGTGCGGCGGCCTCTGCGGGCGGTGGTGCGCCGCGGCGCCCGTGGCGCAGCCGTCATGGCCGTCCTCGTCACCTCGCTCGATGTGGTCGTCTTGGGTCATCGCTCGCCTCCGCGCGGTCCAACGCTGCAGCCATCGCGCATCCCATCGCGCTTGCCATCGCATCTACCATCGCACCTGTCACCGCGCCGCCGTTTGCGCGGCGCGGCGCTTCGACAGGCGAAGCCGTGGACAGGAGGGCGCCTCAAGGACCGCCCCACTTGTGTCGCGCCACCGCCCGGGCGGAGAGGGCAGTCCGCAGGAAGAAGCTCAATGGAAACGAGATCCAGACGCCAAAGGGCCCCATCCCGAGGCCGATGCCAAGCAGCCACGAGGCGGGGACCTGCAGCGCGCTCGCCACGACGTTGATGCGCAGCGGCACCATCGTGGCGCCGGCCCCCTGCAGGACACCGACCAGCGCGGTGTGGACGCCGGCGATCGGCATCCCGGCGCCGAGCGCGTGCATCCAGGTCAGCGCGTACTGGCCGAGGGGCCCGGTGGGATCGATCTCGAAGATGGCCAAAATGTGGGCGTCGAAGACGAACAGAATCAGCGCCAGGACCGACATCACCGACAGACACAGCAGCACGCCGGCGCGGGCCACGAGGCGCACCCGCTCCGGCGTGCGCGCCCCGAGTGCCTGGCCGGTCAGCGCCGCGGTGGCCTGGGCGATGGCCATGCCGGGCACGAACGCCAGGGCCTGGACCCGCAGCCCGACGCCGTGGGCGGCGACGGCGACCTGATCGATGCCGCCGAGCATGGCGACGATGCTGAGGAACGCCGCGTTGACCAGGACCATGTCGGCCGCGGCGGGCCAACCGATGCGCAGCAACTGGCCGATCATCGGCCGGTCGAACGCCACCGGGCGTAAGCGAAGGGTGAGCGCAGGTTCGCGGCCGCGGCGCAGCGCCGTGATCATGGCTGCGACGCCGATCGCATAGGCCAGGATGGTGCCGTAGGCCGCGCCTTCGACGCCGAGGGAGGGGGCGCCCAGCCGGCCGAGTACCAGCATGTAGTTGAAGAGCGCGTTGAGGCCGTTGATCAAGAGCGCGATCTGAAACGCCAGCCGCGTGTTGCCGACGCCGCGCAGCACCGCCCCGAGCAAGATGTTGAGGTAGGGCAGCGCGGTCGCCAGCAGCATCGGCCGCAGGTAAGCCGTGGCGGTCTCGACGACGGGCTCGCTGCCGCCGAGCGCCCGCACAAAGGGCGCCGCGATGACGTTGCCGAGCACGCCGGCGACGAGGCCAAGGAGCACCGAGAGCTGGGCGCCCTGCCGCAGCGCGTGGTCGACGAGTTCGCGGTCCCGCGCGCCGTGGGCTCGGGCTACGACGGCGACGGTGCCGACCGTTAGGCCCATCATCCCGACGAGCAGCAGAAAGAGCAGCTGCGTCGAGTAGCCGAGCGCGGTCAGGGCGGTGGTCGCGTCCGGCAGGCGGCCGCAGAAGGCGGTGTCGACGGCGAGCGCCAGCACGTTCATCAAGTTCAGGCCGATGATCGGCCAGGACAAGGTCGCCAGCTGACGGATGACGGCGCGCTGACCCTCGGGCGGGCGCGGGGCGAGCCCAGCAGCGGCGGGCGGTGCGTTGGTGTTCATGCCGCTCCTCGCCGCACGGCGACGACTAGCAAGGCCTTGGAGATGGCCCACAGCGCCGGCGCCCGCCGCAGCGCCTCGGCGCCGACGCGGTAGAGCGGACCGCCGCCCTGGGTCAGCGAGAGGTCGGCCGGCAGCTGCAGCCGCCAGTCGAAAGCCAGCGTGTCTTCAAGCAAGCGTGAGAGGCTTGGCAGGGTCGGTGCGAAGGCGGCGTCGGCGAACGAGCTGCCGCGGCCGGTCCAGCGCAGGTAGCGATCGGCCAGCGGCAGAGGCAGCCAGCCGAGCGCCGGCAGCTGATAGTGATGCTCGATGGGCCAGAGCCGATTGGGCACCAGCAGATAGAGCACGCCACCCGGTCGCAGCGCCGTCGCGACGTGGCCGAGCGCGGCCCGCTGTTCGGCTATGTGCTCGAAGACATTGTCCATCACCGCGAGGTCAAAGCGCTGCGGCCAGCCAGCCAGCAGGCCATGGTCGCCGTGGTGGACGCGGAGGCGCTGCTTGGCGTCGTCGGCGTCTGGCAGCGCGGCCCGCTTCTGCTCGGCGGCGTCGGCCAGGGCGCGCGACGGCTCGACGCCGACGACACCGCGCGCCATGCCAGCGAGGGCCAGGGCGGTGTCGCCGTAGCCGCAGCCGAGGTCCAGCACGTCGCACTCCGCGAGGGGCCGCGGCAGGTCGCCAGCCACTGTCGCCGCGATCTGTTTGGCGAAGCGGACGCCGAGGTCCGCGCGGCTGGCGCGCATACCGCCGCCGACGCGGTCGTAGGCCGGCCGGTCGTCGATGCCGCCACTCGAGGTCGCCTCATGGCCATGGGTCGCCTTCGCTGCCAAGTCGTCTCCTGCGCCCCGCTCCCCTGCGTCGCCTGCCGCGGGGCGTACCCTGCCACGGGCGCGCCGACCGGCCAAGGACTGCCGTGAGGTGACGTAGATGCCGGCTACGCCTTGATCCGGAGGCGCCGCTGTGGCATCCAATCCGCCCCGTGGCCTCGGCCACGCCTGGAGTCAGCACCATGAGCTCGTCTTCGTTCGCGTCGCAAGGCGGGCTGCGCAGCCGGCCCGAAGCCCAGGCCATCGCGTGGCCCTGGCGAGGTCGTGATGGCCGGGTGGCGGCTGCGGCGGCGGCGCGCGCACACGAGCTCCGGCGCAAGGGCATGATTCAGGGCGCAATTGGCCTGTGCATCGCGGCGGCCTTCTACGCCTTCGACCACACGACGCTGGCGCTTGTCGCCGGCAGCATCGCCTGCGTGATGGCGTTGCTGGCCCTGGTGTCGCCGACTGGCGCCTTCGCTGCCGTCGAGCGGGGCTTGCTGCGCTTCGGGCGGGCCGTCGGCGTCGTCGTCACATGGCTCGTGATGCTGCCGATCTTCGGCCTCTTTTTCGTGCCGTTCGGCCTGCTGTTCCGCCGGGGAGCCAAGGATCCGATGCGGCGAGGTTATGACACCGCTCTGCCCAGCTACTGGAAGCGGCGCGACGACCCCCTCGGCGGTGATCGCCACCGTTCGCAGTTCTAGTCGATGGAGCCATCCGGTGAAAGTCCTTGGAATCAGTTGCTACTACCACGACTCGGCGGCCGCCATCCTGGTCGACGGCGAGATCGTCGCTGCGGCACAAGAAGAGCGCTTCACCCGCAAGAAGCATGACGCCGGCTTCCCACACGAGGCGGTAAGGTACTGCCTAGCGGAGGCTGGGATCGGCCCCGGCCAGGCGCCGGATGCGGTCGTCTTCTACGAGAAGCCGCTGCTGACCTTTCACCGCCTGCTGGAGACCTACTTCGCCGTGGCGCCCAAGGGGCTTCGCTCCTACCTAGAGGCGCTGCCGGTCTGGATGACCGACAAGCTGTGGATCGAGCCAAACATCAAGGATTCCCTTGAGAAGTGCGGAATCCCGGCGCCCGAGACCATCTACTTCCCCGAGCACCACGAGAGCCACGCCGCCAGCGCATTCTACCCGAGCCCCTTCCAGGAGGCGGCGGTGCTGACGCTCGACGGCGTCGGTGAGTGGGCCTGCGCGACGCTCTCAGTCGGTGAGGGCAACCGCCTGCGCATCGTCGAGCAGCAAGATTTTCCGCACTCGCTCGGCCTGCTCTACAGCGCCATCACGTACTTCTGCGGCTTCAAGGTCAACAGCGGCGAGTACAAGCTGATGGGC
>SXNM01000232.1 GCA_005777155.1 Pseudomonadota bacterium
CGCTGCCGGAGGCCCAGCTCGACCGCTTCATGTTCAAACTTGAGGTTCCCTTCCCGACATCGGCCGAGCTGCACGAGATCGTCGCCCGCACTGTGCGCACCGACGCGCCGACGATCTCGGCGGCCCTGCATGGCGACGACATCCTCGCCATCCGGCGGCTGGCGCTCGGCGTGCCGATCGCCCACAACGTTACGGACTTCGCGATCCGAATCGTCGTGGCCACCCAGGGAGGCGCTGACGCAGCCCGGCAATACCTGCGCGCTGGGGCCAGCCCACGAGCGGTGCAGGCGCTCATCCTCGGCGCCAAGGTCCGGGCGATCCTCGATGGCCGCAGCAACGCCGCCAGCGAGGACATCCAGGCACTGGCGCTGCCCGTCTTGCGCCACCGCGTGCTGCGGAACTTCGACGCTGAGGCGGACGGAGTGCCACAAGATCGCGTCCTCAAAGCGATTCTCCAGCAGGTCGGCGGCCGGTAGTCGCGGCGTTGCGGGCTCCCGCGGCAAGCGACGGTGGGCACACGGGGGAGGTCTCAGCATGGCGGGCCCGGCAGACAGCGCGCAGATGGCAATGGACGCCATGCCCGTCGGGGAGCGGAGGGGCCTGCGTGAGGACCTGTTTGACGCTGCCTTCCTGCGTCGCATCGAGCACTTGGCGCTTCTGGCGCGGCGCATGGCAGCGTCCGGCCAACGAGCGGTGCGTCGCAGCAAGGCCATCGGCTCGGGCATCGAGTTCGCCGACCACCGCGACTACGCCCCCGGCGACGACCTGCGCCACCTCGACTGGAAGGTCTGGGGTCGCAGCGAGCGAATGCTCCTGCGGCAGTATGAGGAAGAGGAAGACCTCTCGGTCTACTTCCTGCTGGATCGCAGCCCGTCGATGGCGATGGCGCCGGTCGGCGAGCCGAGCCTTTTTGACCGGGCGCTGCAGATCACAGCGGCGCTGGCCTGGATCTCGCTGTCGAACCTCGACCGCGTCGCCCTGGCGCCGATGGCAGACGGCAAGGCGCGGGCTGAGCGACCGGTGCGCGGCCGCGCCCAGTTCTACCGCTTGCTGCGGACGCTCTCGGCGCTGCGTCCGGCGGGGCAGACGCAGATTCGCCAGTCAATCCAGGATTTTGTCCGTGGTCGCCCGCGGCGGGGCCTGGCCGTGATCTTGAGCGATCTCTACGATCCGCAGGGGCTCGGCGACGGCCTGCGCGAGCTCGCGGCGCGCGGCTTCGACACGATGGTGATCCAGCTCGCCGACGAGCGACTGTTCCAGTCTGGGCAGACTGGAGATCTCGTCCTGGTCGACGTCGAGACCGGCGAGCGACATGAGGTCTTCTTGACCCCGGCGCTGCTGGAGGCTTACCGCGATGCGTTCGCTCGCTTCGCCGCTGGTGTCGAGTCAGCCGCACGCGAGGTCGGCGCGCGCGCGCTGCGGGTCGACGTCGCGCTGCCATTCGATGAGGTAGTGATGCGGGTGTTCCGACTTGGAGGATTCCTCGGGTGATCGAGGCCTTCGCCACCCTAGAAGCTGCTTGGCCCGTTGGCGCCGTGCTCGTCGCCACACTGACGCTGCTCTACCTGTTGGAGCCCCGTCGACGGCAGCTGCAGGTGCCCTTTGGCGCGCTGTGGCAGAGCGTGCTGCTGCAGGTCGAGGCGCGGCGGCTGGGCCGGCACTGGCGGCGAATCCTCTCCTGGCTGGCGATGCTCTGCGTGGCGTCGGCGCTGTGGGCGGCTCTGGCCGAGCGCCCCCTCGGCCTGCACGCCTGGCGCGCCCGCGCTGCGCCTCCTGCCCGCCACACCGTCATTATCTTCGACGTTTCGGCCTCGATGGCGACCCGCGATGGCCGCATCGACACCGCGCTGCTGCCCCGCAGCCGGCTTGAAGAGGCGCGTGAACGCCTCAACACCGTCTGGCCGCGGGCGCGCCCCGGCGAGCGCTTTCTGCTGCTGAGCGCCGCTGCGAGCGTGCGGACGCAGGGCCCCTGGAGCGCTGACGTCGGGCCCTTGCGCGAGGCGGCCCAGCGCCTCTCCGCCACCGACGCCGCCCTCGACCTCGATCGCGCGCTGCGCGCCGCGGCGGACGCCCTGCAAGGCCGCAGCCTGCCGAGCGTGATCGTCGTCACCGATGGCGGACCGTCGCAGGATGGCGCCCTGCCATCGGCGGCGGTGGTCGCTGGCGCAGAGGTCCAGTGGCTCCTGGTCGGACCCGCCGGCCAGGAGCCCACCGCTGCCGCCGCTTCACCCGCTGCAAAGCCGGCGATCGCTGCCCTGGCCAACCTCGCTGTGGTGCAGGTCGGCGTGCGCAGCGACCGCACCGATCCAGGCCGCGGCGTCGTCCAGGCCCAGGTGCGCAACGACAGCGCCCTCGAGGTTCACGCCCGCGTCGTGCTGTGTTCGCGCGCCGAGGGGAGCGCCGTCGCCGACTTCGACACCCCAGCCGCAGTCGTCGCCGAGCAGACCGTCGTCCTTGGGGCGCGCGCCAGCCGCGTCGTGCGCTTTGACGCCGTCGATTTGGCCGGCGGGCGCTTCGCCGTCCAAGTCCGAGCCGCCGACCCGGGCGTCTTCGTCGACCTCGCGCCACAGGACGACTGGGGCTTCGCGGTCGCCGCCCAGCGTCGGCGCCTTGGCGTGCTCTGGGTCGGGGGCGATAACCTGTTCCTCGAGGCAGCGCTTGTGGCCAACGACCGCTTCGAGGTCAAGCGAGTCCGCCGGGAAGCCTATGAGCCTGAAGCGTTCTCGGCCGACCGCCGTCTGGCCCATGGCGTCGACGTCGTCCTCATGGAGCAGGTGCCCAAGCCGGCGCCGCCGGGCATGCCCGTGCTGCGCCTCGACCTGCGCGGCCACGCCGACGCCCGCGCAACCGACCCGCGCGCCTTGGCGATCCGCGCCGCCGTCGAGCTCGGCCCCAGCGATGGCGCTGACACCGGACCGGACGCCGCCGCCGCTGCTAGCCCAGGTGTTCGCCCGCCGCTCGAGCTGTCCATCGCCAACGCCGACCACCCGCTAATGCGCGGCGTCTCCCTCCAGGACGCCAACATTGACCTCATTCGCCCGCTGCAGGTCGGCGCCGGGGCGGTCGCGCTCATCGTTGATCGCGACATGGCCGCCGTCGCCGTCGCCGATGACGCCGGCGTGCGGCGCCTCGACCTCGGCTTCGACCTCCTGGAGACCGATCTTGGGGGCCGCTACCTGCTGCCGCTGCTGCTCGCCAACGCCATCGACTGGCTGGCCGGCGATGAGTCGCCCGTGGTCGTTGCCATGGAGGTCGGCCGCCCCTGGGCGATCGGCGCGCCGGTACGCGGCGTCTCGTGGACCTGGCAGGAGCCTGGGCAGCCCGCAGTCCCCGCACGCACCAGCGCCGACGCGTTGTTGGCGACCAGCGAGCGACACGGCATCCACGCCTTTCGCAGCGACAGCGGCCTGGAGTTGGCGCGGCCGACGCTGATGCCGGCGACGGAGCGCCCGGACCGCGTCGGCGCGCCGTCGCCGCGCTGGCAGCCGCTGACTGCCGCCACCACCGACGACGCCGCGGCGCGCCCGCCGTGGAGCGCATGGGCGCTGCTCGTACTGGCCGCCGCCGTCGCCCTGTGGGTCGAGTGGGGCCTCTTCCAACGTCGGAGGACCGTGTGAGCGCGCCGGCCCCGCTGCAGGCGCCGCGCCGCCGCTGGCCCATCTCGCCCGGCCTCGTCGCCGCCGCCCTGGTGTGGCTGGCGCTCGGGCTCGGC
>SXNM01000233.1 GCA_005777155.1 Pseudomonadota bacterium
CTCTGCAACGGAGCTTGCAGTATCCCTATGTCCTCCATACCCCTCCCATCCACCCAATTTCAATTGTACGGCGGTTACGCTGTCGTACGTCAATCGATCCGTGTCGCTGTCGGCGCATCGCGCTGTCGCCATCGTTAGGGAGTGGTGATCAGGGTGCCTTCGGGCGCGTCGTCGGCAGCACGGATTCTCCCTTCTCTCTGTACTCTCGCTCCGTTTCCTACGAGTCCCGCGCGGCCGCCACGGAGGCCGCGCGGCGTTTTTGGAGAGATCTTGTGGCAGACAGCCGCGCCCACTCCTCGGCAGTGCGCGAGGCGAAAGCGCTGCAACATCCAATAAGTGTCGAGTTTTTTCCGTGGCAGAGCGGCGGCCAACGTGCGGGCCGGGCGCCAACCCCTGTTTGGCAGTCCGGCGTCGTGCGCTAGCATCCTGGGCCAGCGCCGGCCGGGTGGGCATAGGGCGGCGGGAGGCTCCGGGTGCAGTTCGAGTCGATCCTCAAGCATGCCGAGCGGTTCGCTTCGGGCAGCGGTCGCGATCTCGGGACCGTGCACCTGCTGCTTGCGCTCTTTGTCCAGGCCTCAGCGGCGCGCGACCTGCTGCTCGAGGCCGGCGCGGACCACCTGCAGCTGCTGGCCACCCTGCGCCAGATGCCCGCGCTCGATGAGGCGCCAGAGCTGGTCGACCAAGTGCTGGAGCAGGCGCGTGTGCTCGCCGACCGCTCCTACAGCGACGAGATCGACTCCAACGTTCTGCTGGCGAGCCTGCTCCGACTGCGGACCTGTGGCGCGTTCTTGCTGTTGCGCGAGTCCGGATTCGACGCGCCCAGCCTGCGCGCCCGCGCCATCGGCGCCGTGACGGCTGGCGTCGACCGCGGCGCCCCTGGCCGGCCGCGCTACACCGAGCTGCCGCGCAGCACAGACGCTGTGCGCCTGCCCACCGGGCGGTCCACCACACAGCGCCTCGCGGTGGCGCCCGAACCCACGGCGCCTCGGCCGCTGCCGATCGAGAGCCACCTCGCGGCGCTGCGACGAAACACCCGCCCCTTCCGCGACACCGATCCACCGGCACCTACCCAGGGCGCTTCCGCGGCACGGGCCCCTGCCGAGCCGCCGCCGGAGGATCCGCGCCGCGGACTGAACCACGGCGAGGTCAGCAGCCAGACGCCACCGTCCGAGCCTCCCCGGCCTGACGCCGAGTTCGCCCCTACGCCATGGGCGGCGCCGCAGCTGACGGCAGGCCACGAGCCCGCCCGGCCCACACCGGAGCGCCCGATGGCGTCGACGGCGCCGCTCGGGCTCTCCGGCACAGAAGAGGAGGGCGCCACGCACGGCATCCTCAGCGCCGAGATCGACCCCGCGCGGTACCCGCTTCTGACCCGCATCGGGCGCAACCTGACGGCGGCGGCGCTGGCCGGCGAGACCATGCCGCTGATCGGCCGCGACGGCCTGGTCGACGCCATCGCCGACGTCTTGCTCATGCGGCAGGTCAACAACGCCTGCCTCGTCGGCGCCGCTGGCGTAGGCAAGACCGCGCTGGTCGAGGGCCTCGCGGCGCGGGTCCGCGGCGACGTGGCGCGCTACGGCCGGCTCGGTCAGGCCGTCATCATCGAGATCCCGATCTCCAGCCTGCTCGTCGGCACCTCAATGCGCGGCGCCTTCGCCGAGCGAATGCGGACCTTGCGCGACGAGGTGGCGTCGGCAGAGGGGCGGATTATCGTCTTCATCGACGAGCTCCACACGCTGATGGGCGCCGGCTCCGGTGATGGCCCGCTCGACGCTGCCAATGACCTCAAGACGGCGCTGGCGCGCGGGCGCTTCCCGATGATCGGCGCAACCACAGCGGCTGAGTATCGGCGCTACATCGAGGCTGATCCAGCGATGTCCCGGCGTTTTCAGGTCATCGAGGTGCCGGAGCCGACGCCAGAAGAGGCGATCGCTATCCTCAGCGGATTGGCGCCCATCCTGCAGAAGCACCACGGCCTGCCCATCGACCATGACGCGGTGGTGGCGGCCGTCGAGCTGTCGCGGCGCTTTCTGCCAGAGCGGGCGTTGCCCGACAAAGCGGTGGCCACGCTTGATCGCGCTGGCGCCCAGGCGCGCCGCTGCAGCCGCGATCGCGTGGGTCGCCGCGAGGTCGCCTTGGCGCTGGCGGCGTACGGCGGGCTGGGCGTCGATCAGCTCCTAGAGGCTGAACATGGCCGCCAGCGCCAGCTCGACGCCGAGCTCGACGCCGTGGTGGTCGGGCAGGGCGAGGCGACGCGGCGGATCGCCCGCTGTCTGGCGCGCAATCAGCTGGGGTTCACGCCCGGTCGGCCGCTCGGTAGCCTGCTGCTCGTTGGGCCGCCCGGCTGCGGCAAGACCACGCTGGCGCAGGCGCTGGGCAAGGCGCTCTTTCTGCGCGACGACGCGGTGGTGCGGGTCGACATGGCGGACTTCGCCGAAGCGCACGCCATCTCGCGGCTGGTCGGCTCGCCGCCTGGCTATGTCGGTCATCAGCAGCCCGGGCTCCTCGCCGAGGCCATGGAGCGGCGGCCCTACCGGGTCTTGGTTTTTGAGCAAGTCGACCGCGCCGCGCCTGAAGCCCAGGCCTTGCTCCAGCAGATCGTCGAGAGCGGCCAGGTGGTCGATAGCCAGGGGCGAACGATCGACATGCGGCAGACGGTGGTCGTCCTGACCGAGACCCTGCCACCAGAGGTCTACGGGCTGGGGCGGCGGGCCGTCGGTTTTGGCGCTGCCACCGCGCCGGCTTTGACGCTTGACGACGCGGCGGTGCGGGC
>SXNM01000234.1 GCA_005777155.1 Pseudomonadota bacterium
GCGCCTGCGGCCGCTCGACGTCGCCAGCGTCGCCGCCCGCGTCCGTCGCCACGGCTGAAGCACCGCAGGCTGGCGAGGCGGCAGCGCTCGCAGGGGCCGCCACCGCCACCGCGGGACAGCCGGCGCCGACCCCCGCGCCCGTCAAGGTGCTGCTCTGGCACGCCTACCGCGACGACGAGCGCAAGGCCATGGACGCCCTGGTCAAGTCGTGGAATGACAGCAACCCGGCCGTGGTCGTCGAGGCGCTCGCGGTCCCCTACGACGCCCTCATCGACAAGGTGCAGGTCGCGATCCCGCGAGGAAACGGACCTGATCTCGTGGTCATCGCCCACGACAAGATCGGCACCTGGGCGCGCGACGGCCTCATCGCGCCGCTCGGCGAATTCGCGACGCCCGAGCGCCTCAAGCGCTTCTTGCCGGCGACCGTCCGGCCGCTGGTGTTCGAACGCGCCGCCTACGGCCTGCCGCTGGCGTTCAAGTCCACCGTCCTATTCTACAACAGGAAGCTCGTGCCACAGCCGCCGGCGACCATGGCGGACCTGGTCGCAGCCAGCAAGCCGCACCTCGACGCCAAGGAGGGCAAGTTTGGGCTCGCCTTCGACGCCGCCGATCTCTATTCTTTCGCAGCGTTTTTGCACGCATTTGGCGGTCGGGCGGTGAGCGAGGACGGGCGCTCGCTGACCATCGACACCCCCGAGGCTGCCGCCGCAATCGAGGCCGTACGCAAGCTCCACGGCGAGGGCATCGTGCCCAAGGGCGTCACCGGCTTCATCGTCACGGCCATGTTCAACGACAGCAAGGCGCCCTTCGTCATCAACGGCCCGTGGTTCCTGGCAGAGATCGATCCCGCCATCGACTTCGGCGTCGCCCCGCTGCCGATGGCCGACAACGGCAAGCCGCTGCAGCCCTACCTCGGATCGGAGGCGGTGCTGCTCTCGGCCCACACCAAGCAGCGCGCCGCCGCCCTCTCGGTCATGGACTACCTGACCGGCGACGAGGCCGCCCTGACGCGGATGCGCCTCGGTAAGCAGCTGGTCGCCAACGTCAAAGCATATGAAAATCCGGAGTTCGCCACGTCGCCGGTCGTCAAGGTCTTCCGCGCCCAGGCCGAGGTCGCGGTGCCGATGTCCAACAGCGTCGAGGCCGGCGTCGTCTGGGCGCCCTACAGCGGCGCCCTGCGGCGGGCCATTTTCGGCGATCAGGCGGCTGCGGTGGCGCTGGCGCAGGCGGCCAAAGAGGCGGCGGCGGCGCTGGCGACGATGAAAAAGTAACGGCGGCGGCGGACCAAAGCGCGGCGATCGGCCGCCGGGCGCGGATGGACAGGCATGGCGGCACAGGCGGACGGCAGCGCGCGAGGTGGCAGCGGCGGCGTTGACGTCGCGGCCGGCGGTGCCGCGCTCGCGCTCGCCGCGGCGCTGCTCGGCGTGCTGCTGGTCTCTGTCTGCGACTTCGGCCACGACGCCATCGAGCGCGCACGCGTTCACCACGAGAGGGTGCGTGACGCGGTGACGGTCGCCGACGCGCTCGGCCAAGCGGCTGGGCGTCGGCCGCAAGACGCCGACGCGCTGCCCAAAGCCGTCACCGACCTGGAGCGCCGCCACGGCCACCGCCTCGGCCGCGCCGTCGTGGTCGGCGCAGGCGGCGTCGACGACTTCGGCATCTCGCGCGGCGCCGAGCTCTGGGTCGGGGCCGACGCCCTCGACGCCAGGCGCCGAGCCCTGTCCCTCGAGCATGCGGCGCGGCTCGGCGAGGTCGCCACCGACGCAGTAGCCAAGAGCGCGCAGGTGCCCTGGGCGCGGCTGCAGGCCGTCGGCCCCGAAGGCGCGCTGATCGTCGCGGTGCCTTTTCGCCACGGCGACGACCAGCCACCAATCGGCGTCGCCGGCGTCTGGCTGCCGGCCTCTGGCGCCGGCCTCGCCCTGCCGCCGTGGCGCTGGGCGCTCGCCCTGCTGCTGCCGATCTTTGCGCTCATGCTGGCCCGCTGGCGCCTGCCCATCCCGCCCGCCGCGGTCGGCGCGACGGCGGGTGCGCTCTGCGTCGCCGCCTTGCTGGCGACGCTGCCGCCGCTGACTGCGCCTCTCGGCGATGGCGGCGTGCAGGTGCTGTCAGCTCAGCTATTGGTGCCCCATGCCGGCGCGCCGGTGCAGGCGGCGCTCGACGCCGCCGAGGTCTGGCTGGCCGCCTTGCTGGTGGGCTTGGGCTTGGTCGGCGGTGCCATCGTCCCGGCGTGCGCCAGCGTGTTCGCCGCGATGCGCCGCGATCCGACGCCCTACCTCTACGTCGGGCCCTCGCTGGCGGCGACGGCGGCCCTGGTGTTCTTCCCCTTCGCCGTCGGCGTCGGCCTCTCGCTGACCGGCGTCGATGGCGAGTTCGTCGGGCTAGCCAACTACCAGGCGGTGCTGGCGACCCTGCTGCAAGCGGACGAGTCGGCCCAGCTCGGCCGCACGCTGGCGCACACCGCGCTCTGGACCGTCCTCAACGTCACTTTTCACGTCGTGCTTGGCCTTGGCCTCGCGCTGCTGCTCAATCGGCCGAATCTTCGGTTTCGCAAAGGATACCGCCTGCTCCTCATCGTCCCCTGGGCGGTGCCGAGCTACATCACCGCCTTGACCTGGAAGTGGCTCTTCAACACGCAGTACGGCCCCATCAACACCATGCTCGCCGCGCTGGGCGTCGAGCGCGTCGACTGGCTCGCCGGCAGCGGAGTGACCGCCTTTTGCGCCAACCTCGCCACCAACATCTGGCTCGGCTTCCCGTTCATGATGGTGATCTCGCTCGGCGCGCTGCAGTCGATTCCAGCAGACCTCTATGAAGCCGCGGACATCGATGGCGCGACCGGCTGGCAGAAGCTGCGTTACGTCACCCTGCCGTTGCTGCGACCGGCGCTCTTTCCAGCCATCATCTTGGGCACCATCTGGACCTTCAACGCCTTCAACATCATCTACTTGGTGTCTGGCGGTGGCCCCGATCACAGCACCGAGATCCTGATCACGGAGGCCTACCACCTCTTCACGGTGCTGCGCCGCACCGGCCTCGCCGCCGCCTACGCGGTGCTGATCTTCGGCCTGCTGATGGCCTACACGCTCATCACCAACCGCCTGACCCGGGCCACCGAGGCGGTCGACCGATGACACCGCGCCTGCTGCGCCTTCTCCGCGCCCTGCGCCCTTGTCGCATCGGCCAACGCTCGGGGCAGCCGCCCCAGCCCGCGAGCTACCTGCCATGAAAGACGCCAAGCCTCCGGCCCCAGCCCAGCGCCGCCGCCGCTACGCCGTCTTGCCGCACCTGCTGCTCGTCCCGTTCACGTTTGTGACGCTTTACCCCGTGCTCTACGTGGTCAAGCTCGCCCTCTCTGGCACCTCCGGCGCCACGGCGTCTGCCGCGCCTTGGCCGACCCGCTTCGACCTCTCGGCCTTCTCGGCGGTCGTCGGTCGCACCGACGCCAGCGGGACGTGGCTCTTTGGCGCCCAACTCTGGAACTCAGTCGTCATCAGCCTGTTGACGACGGCCCTCGGCATCGTGCTCGCTGCGTCTGCCGCCTATGGCTTCGCCCGCTTTGAGTTCCCAGGCCGCCGCGTCGGACTGCTCGGCTTCCTCGCCACGCAGATGTTTCCGGGCATCCTGACCCTCATCCCGCTCTATGTGCTGATCGAGGCGCTCGGCCTGCTCGACACCACCGCGGGCCTGGTGCTGGTGTACGCCACTTCGGCTGTGCCATTCTGCACTTGGACCCTCAAGGGCTACTTCGACACTTTGCCAAAGGATCTGGAAGAGTCGGCCATTCTCGACGGCGCCAGCCGGTTGACCATCTTCCTCCGCATCATCCTGCCCCTGTCAGCGCCTGCGATCGCCGTCACGGCGCTCTTCTCGTTCATGAGCGCCTGGACCGAGTTCGTGCTCGCCCACACGTTCTTGTCGTCCGAGGCGTCGTTCACGCTGCCGGTGCAGATCCGCAACTATGTCGGCGACAAAGAGGTGCAGTGGGCGCTGTTCGCCGCCGCGTCGCTCATCGTCTCGCTGCCGGTGATGGGTCTCTGCTACGCCCTTGAGAGGCACCTCGTCGGCGGCCTGACAGCGGGCGGCGTCAAGGGCTAGCCCGCAGCGCTGCGCCTTTGCGAGCGGGGGGCTTCATGCGCCCTTGCGCCGCGGCTCAGCCCCGGCCTGGCGCTCTTTGGCGCCGGGCTGCTACCCGCGCAAGGGAGGGCAGGGCGCCCTGGCCTCACGTCGAGACGAGGGCCGCGATGAGCGCCGCTGCCGCCGGCTCCTCCACCTCCACCTGGATCTCGACCTCGTCGCGGACGCGGATGGCACCCAGCATGGTCGAGTACGGTTCGATGCCGTAGGCGCTCTGCGTCACGACGGCGGTCGCCGACAGGGCGTGGCCGCGGCGGGCGAGGTAGATCCGCTGTGGCCGGCGTACGCCGCACAGCGTGAGCTGGCCATCGACGGCGCCGAGCCCCGGTGATGGTAGAGGCGCGTCAAAGGCGACCTCGGGGAAGCGCTGCACCCGCAGCACCTCGCCGCGCATGTTCTGGCCGATTCGGCGCAGGTCGGCGTGCGAGAGCAGCAGCGGCATGTCGCGGTCGCCGACGCGGGCGCACACCGGCTCGATGCGCGCTGGGTCCAGGCGCAGGTGCACTCCGTCCTCGTCAAGCCAGAGCCGCAACCCGCTGGCTTGTAAACGCAGATCGTGTCCAGCCCGCGCCAGCAGGCCGTCGCGTCGCGTGAGAATCGAGAGCTGCACCGCATCGGCGTTGAATGGTCCCATGACACTCTCCGTTACATAGGAAGCGTCGCTTAGGGCTTGCGCCCAGCGCCACAGGGTCCAAACTTCGGCCGAGGCGAGGCACCCCAAGCCCCGCCCACGCCTACCCGTGTCGTCCGCTTGACGTCACTTCGGAGGTCTTCATGCGCGCGTCCTGTCCCGGTCCCTATCCCCCTCACCCCGCCGCAGCGCCTCGCCGTCGCGCCCAGTCCTCTTCGCGTCGGCGCGCGCTGTGGACCACCAGCGCCGGTGCCATCGCCGTGGCCACCGCCCTCGGCGCCTGCGGGCCTGTGTACGTCCAAGGCCGCGACGATGGCTACTACCAGGGCCAGCCGCAGCCGGTCTACCCAGCCTATCCGGCCCAGCCTGCCCCGGCCCCGGCCCCGGCCCGGAGCCAGGTCGCTGACGATCCGCGCGTCGTCTTTGGCGATCTCGGCGCCCACGGCAGCTGGCAATGGCTCGCGCCCTACGGCTGGGTGTTCGTGCCCTACGCCAACCGCAGCGCCAGCTGGCGCCCGTACTACTTCGGCCAGTGGCTCTACACCGACTATGGCTGGGCCTGGGAGAGCGAAGAGCCGTGGGGCAACGCTACCTACCATTACGGCCGCTGGTTCTGGCGCACCGGGATGGGCTGGCTCTGGGTCCCCGGTTACGAGTGGGCCCCGGCCTGGGTCGCTTGGCGGCACGGCGGCGGCTGTGTCGGCTGGGCGCCGCTCGCCCCGTCGGGGATCAACATCGAAGTGCACGCCTACTGGATCTTCGTCCAACAACAGCACATCAATCGGACGCGCGTGCACACCGTCGTGCTCCAGCCTCAGCAGAGCCAGACGGTATGGCACCAGACGACGGATGTTCAGAATACCAACCGCGTGCGCGGCCAGAATGGCGCGGTCGTCTACAACGCTGGTCCGACGGTCGAGATTTGCAAGCGCTGGACCGGCCAAGAACCGACACGCACCGAGGTACAGCACAACCCGGGCATTCGCCCGCGCTCGCTCGGCGACGTCCCGGTTCGCCCAAGCGTCCCCGCCGAACCGACCGATCGCAACACGCCCGGCAACGCTCCGCGGGATCAGCCCACTGGACCGGGTCCTGTGGGGCAACCTGGGCAGCCGACCTACAACCAGCCGCGGCCACCTGGCGAAGAGCGGCCTCAAGTGCCCGTGCCGCCGCCGGGGAATGGCACCCCACGTGACCCGACACCGCCAGGCGTGCCGCCTCGGGGGACGGATCCGGGTGATGAGCGCCCAGCTGAGCCGGTGCGTCCGGCGCCGACGTACCCTGCGCCAGATCCCGCTCCGCCGGTGCGTCCGGCGCCGACGTACCCTGCGCCAGCTCCCGCTCCGCCGGTGCGTCCGGCGCCGACGGACCCTGCGCCAGCTCCCGCTCCGCCGGTGCGTCCGGCGCC
>SXNM01000235.1 GCA_005777155.1 Pseudomonadota bacterium
CGGCGACGTCGCCGGCATGGGTGCCGACCTGTTCGAGAGCTACGTCGGCGCCATCGTGTCGACCTCGATCATCGGCTTCTCGCTGGTGCCGAAGATCGACGACGCGAGCGCCTACGCCGAAGCGCTGTCGATGCTGCTGCTCTACCCGGTGGTGCTGTCGGCGATCGGCATCGTCGCCAGCTTCCTCGGCACGTTCCGCGTCAAGGCGGACGACGAGAGCAAGCTGTCGGCGGCCCTGTTCGGCGGCCTGATCGCAGCCTCGGCGGCCCTGGTCGTCGGCGGCGCCCTGGTCACCGCGGTGATGAAGCCGACGCCGCTGATGACGATCGGCAGCGCCGTGCAGGTCAGCCACTGGAACGTCTACTTCGCGATGGTCATCGGCCTCGTGGTCGGCGTGATCATCGGCAAGGTCACCGAGTACTACACCTCGGAGAAAATGGCGCCGGCGCAGACGATCGCGCAGCAGTCGCAGACGGGTGCGGCGACCAACATCATCTACGGCCTCGCCACCGGCATGGCCTCGACCTGGATCCCGACGATCCTGCTGGCGCTGGCGATCTACCTCTGCAACGAGCTCGCCGGCATGTATGGCATCTGCGTGGCGGCGGTCGGCATGCTGAGCACGCTCGGCATCTCGCTCGGCGTCGACGCCTACGGCCCGGTCGCCGACAACGCCGGCGGTCTCGCCGAGATGTCGCACCAGCCGCCGGAAGTGCGCAAGCGCACCGACTCGCTGGACGCCACGGGCAACACCACGGCCGCCATCGGCAAGGGCTTCGCGATCGGCTCGGCGACGCTGACGGTCGTGGCGCTCTTCTCGGCCTACGCCCTCGAGGTGAAGCACGCCAGCTCGTCGGGCCAGACGCTCAACCTCTCGTTGACGGAGCCGAAGATTTTGATTGGCCTGCTGATCGGCGCGGTCCTACCCTTCATCGTTGGCGCCTCGACGATGACGGCGGTCGGCAAGGCGGCGGGCGCCATTGTGCTCGAGATCAAGCGGCAGTTCGACACCATCCCGGGCCTGCGCGAGGGCACCGCGGATCCGCAGCCGGCGGCGATCGTCAGCATCGCCACCCAGGCCGCGCTGACACACATGATCCTGCCTGGCTTGGTCGCTGTGGTCGGGCCGGTCGCGATCGGCTTCGTAATGGGCCCAGCGGCGTTGGCCGGAGCCTTGGCCGGCTCGCTCGCGGTCGGCGCGTCGCTGTCGTTGTTCATGGCCAACGCTGGCGGCGCTTGGGACAACGCCAAGAAATACATCGAGAAGGGCGGCCTCCCTGGTCACCCGAAGCGCTCGGATACCCACAAGGCGGCGGTCATCGGCGACACGGTCGGCGACCCATTCAAGGACACGTCGGGTCCGGGCGTCTCCATCCTGATCAAGGTCATGAGCGTCGTCAGCCTCCTCATCGCGCCGCTGATCGCCAACGTCGGCTAAGGCGAGGCGAGGCCACGTCCATGCGCGCCTGGCTGCCCAGTCTCCCGTGGGCGCTCTGGCTGGCGCTGGCGGTGCTCCTGCAGGGCTGCGGCCGTCCAGGCTCGGCCGACACGGCGATGCAAGCCCCGTCACCCGTGACGTCCGCGGCGCCGTCCGTCGAGAGGCTGGCGCCTGGGCCCGCCCTCGCGCCCCCTGTCGGCGAGCCCGACCCAGCGTTGCTGGCTGCGGCGCCGACGCTGATCGAGGTGGAGGCCGACGAGGCGCCGGCGGCGGCGCTGCGGCGAGAGCTCGCGGCGGCGGCGGTGGCAGGGCAGTCGGCGGTGGTCTATGTCGGCGCGGAGTGGTGCGCGCCCTGCAAGGTGTTCCGCGCAGCGCTGCGGGCGGGTGAGCTGGCCTCGGCGCTGCCTGGGTTGCGCTTCGTCGGTCTCGATCACGACCACCATGGCGAAGGGCTGCGAGCGATGGGCTACGCTTGGCAATTTGTGCCGATGTTTGCCCTGCCGGGGCCAGGGGGCCGCGCGGCGGGTCAGGGCTTTGGTGGCGTGCCGATGGACGTCAAGGACGCGCCGGTGGCGCACCTGGTGGCCCGAGTCCGCGCCCTGGTCGGCAGGCCGGCGCGGCCCACAGACAGCGGCGCGCCTGATTGACTTGGGTTCCCAGATCGCTACCTTTCGCCGTCGTTGGCTGCCACGGAGGAGCTGCCGCCAGCGCTGGAGGAGACGATGGCCGGCCACAGTCATTCCGCGAACATCGCGGTGCGCAAGGGCGCGCAGGACGGCAAGCGCGCCAAGGTGTTCAGCAAGCTCGCCAAGGAGATCGCCGTCGCGACCAAGCTGGGCGGCGCGGACCCGGACGCAAACCCTCGGCTACGCTTGGCGCTGCGCAAGGCGAAGGCGCAGTCGCTGCCCAAAGACACCGTCGATCGCGCCATCAAGAAGGGCTCGGGCGACGGCGAGCAGGACAACTTCGAGGAGCTAGCGATGGAGGGCTACGGCCCTGGCGGCGTCGCCGTCTACTGCGAAGTCCTCACCGACAACCGCAACCGGGCAGCCTCGGAGGTCCGTTACGCCTTCACGCGTGGCGGCGGCAACCTCGGCACCAGCGGCTGCGTCGGCTACATGTTCGCCCGCAAGGGCGTCATCGTCTGCCGCGGCGCTGAGGACGCCGTCATGGAGGCGGCGCTGGAGGCAGGCGCCGACGACGCCTCGTCCGCCGGCGAGAACGAGCACGGCCAGGCGCTGTGGGAGGTCGTCTGCGAGCCCGCCGAGGCGGAGACGGTGGTCGCGGCGCTGCAGAAGGGCGGCGCCAAGGTCGACAGCGACGCGGTGTTGTTTCTGCCCGATACCCGCGTCGCGGTGGCAGGCGATGACGCCGCGCGGCTGCTGAAAATGCTCGACCTCTTGGACGACTGCGACGATATTCAGGCCGTGCACCACAACGCAGACATCGACGCCGCCGCGATCGAAGCTTACCGGAACAGCTAGGCAGCGCAGCGCGCTGAGGGGGTCGTGATATGGCGACGGCGGGCGGTGGCGAGGGGCGGGACACGCACCAGCGGCGAGCCATCCGCGCTGCGCTGGCTGCAGCTGCGCGTCCCATGCGCCCCGAGGAGGTGCTCGACGCCGCCCGTGGCGCGGCGCCGAGCCTCGGCATCGCCACGGTCTATCGCGCCTTGCGGAGCCTGACCGAAGGGGGCGACCTGCGCGTCGTGGAGCTGCCGGGCGATTTGAGCCGCCGCTACGAGCTCGCCGACCTAAACCACCACCACCACTTCCACTGCCGCGCCTGCGACCGGGTGTTCGACGTCGATGGCTGCCCAGACCGCTTCGCCCGCGAGGCGCCGGCGGGCTTCATCGTCGAGGCGCACGAGCTGGTGCTGCATGGCCTCTGCGTCGCATGCGTCGTGGCGGCGCCGACCTGATGGCGAGACCATGAGCCACAGACAGGGTGCTCGAGCCCCCACACACCAGCCGCTCGCGACCGCCACTGAGACGGCCGGGGGTGCCGCGCTGGCGCCCGGCCTTAATGTCGAGCTGGCGCTCGACATCCTCGCTGAGCTCGCAGAGGCGGTTGTGGTGCTCGACGAGGAACTCCGCCTCATCTGGGCCAACCGCAGCGCTGAGGTATTTTTCGGGCTCTCGCTGCCCGAGGTCCGCGGCATGGGCGCGATTGAGCTGTTCCCGGACACCCGCGGCGGGCCGATCGAGGCCATCTATCGGCGCGTCTTGGCCGGAGGACCACAGGAGAAGACGCGGCTCTACTACGGCACCACCGATCGCTGGCTGCATCTGCGCGTCCTGCCTTGGCGCTCCGGCCTGATCGCGTTCTACCGCGACATCGACGCCCAGCGCCGCGCCGAGGC
>SXNM01000236.1 GCA_005777155.1 Pseudomonadota bacterium
GCGGCGCCTGGGCGGTCGCCCCTGGTGCGGGTGCTGCGGGCCGCCGAGGGGGCGGTCGCCACCCTCCCCGACAGCCAGGCCCTGGTCATCGCCGACATCGCCATCGTGCCGTTCGACTCGCGGCCGTGGACGGTGACCGAGCCGGCCCTGGCGGCGCTGCGCCGCGACCTGCGGCTGGCCGCTGCGTGGCCGGCGCTGGTTGTGCTCGGCCCGCGGCCGCTGGCCGCCCTCATCGACGGCGAGGCCGTGGCCGATCGCGCTTACCGCGTCTATGAGCACGCCCTGCGCGAGCGGGCTGTGGCGATGGTCTCGACCGCCTCCGGCGTCGCCTACGATGGCCGTTACGGCGGCCTCGCCGCGGTCGGCGTCGGCAAGATCAGGCCCGATGGCTGCGCGCGGCTCGCTGGCTCGGACCGCTGCCAGCTAGGCACCGCGACCCTGCTCGAGGTCCATGAGGGCGGCGCGCGCGCCTTCCACCTGCGCGGGCCCGACTTTGCCGGCTGGCTCGACAGCGACGACCTGCCGACCAGCGTCGGCCGCTACCGCCGCGACTTGCGGCCCGCCGGCCGATGATGGTTCCAGCAGCCGCCGCGACCGCAGCCGCAGCCACAGCGGCACCTTCGGGGCTCGGCCCCTATCCCGGCAGCTGGGCGGTCTACGTCCACTTTCCGTTCTGCCTACATCGTTGCAACTACTGCGACTTCGCGACCGTCGCCCACCGCGATCCGCCTCGCGAGCGGGCGCTGGCGGCCTGCCTCGCCGAGCTGTCGTTGCGCTGCGAGGGGCTGTCGCCGGCGCCGATCCGCAGCGTCTTTTTCGGCGGCGGCACCCCGTCGCTCTGGGGCGCGCCGGCGATCGGCGCGATCTTGGCCTGGCTTGACCGCTGGGCCGGCCTCGACGCCGACTGCGAGATCACCCTCGAGGCCAACCCGGGCGCCGCCGAGGAGGGCGATCTGCGCGGCTACGTCACAGCTGGCGTCACCCGCATCTCGCTCGGCGTGCAGGCGCTGAGCGACCGGCGGCTGCGACAGCTCGACCGCATCCACGACGCCGACGCCGCCCGGGCCGCGCTTGCCACCCTCGGCCAGCTGCGCCGTGAGGGGGGCCTGCGCGCCGCCTCGGCCGACCTCATCTATGGCCTGCCCGGTCAGACCGAGGCCGAGCTGCGCTCCGACGTCGCGGCGCTGCTCGACCACGGGCTCAGCCACCTCTCTGCCTACGCCCTGACCATCGAGGCCGGTACGCCGCTGCAGGGCTTGGTGGCGCGGGGGCTGGCGCCGACGACCGACGACGGCCACCAGGCCGCGATGCTCGAGCTGATGCCGCAGCTGGTCGCCGGACACGGCCTGCAGCGCTATGAGGTGAGCAACTTCGCGGTGCCGGGCAGCGAGTGTCGGCACAACCTCGCCTATTGGCGCGGCCACCACTACCTGGCGGTCGGCGTCGGCGCCCACGGCTTTCTGCCCTGCACGCTGCCGGGAGCGCTCGGCGTCCGCACCGCCAACACCCGCAGCGTCGCGGCGTGGTTCGAGGCGTTGGAGGCCGGCCGGCTCGCCGAGGCGCCGCGCGAGGTGACCACCGCCGAAAGCCACCTCGACGAGTGGCTGCTGACCGGGCTGCGGCTGCGCGATGGCGTCGACCTCGGCGCGGTAGCGGTGCGCTTTGGCGACGAGGTGGCGGTCGCGCTCGTGCAGGCGGCGCTCGCGGTCCCTGGCCTACAGACGGTCGGCGGCGCGATCGCGGTCGAGGCGGCGGCGATTGTGCGCCTCGACGACGTCATCGCCTCGCTGGCGGGGTCGGTGTCGCGACGGCTCCAGTCGGCGCGCGCCGCAAAGCGCCGGGCAGCTCGCGGCGTCGGCGTCGGCTAGCGCCGGCTGCCCCACCTGCATCGTCGCGCTGGGTTGGCACCCTGCCGGCCATCTGCTACACGCGGGGGCGTCGGCGGCCAGAGCGGCCGTGGCTCCCGGAGTGCCATGTTTGAGCCCGCGTCCGCCGAGCCCGAAGGTGTCGTCAGCGCCAGCGCCGCCGTGGTGGACGGGCCGGCGCTGGTCGTGAACGGCCGGCGCCCTATCGCCCTGCTACCCTGGCTGGTGCCGCTCGGCCTCGCCGCGGTGCTCGCGGCGATGGTCTTGAGCGCGCCCGAGCCGCCGACCTTGCGGACCAGCGGCGCGACGCGCTTCGGCCTGTCGGCAGCGGCTCGCAGCGAGGCGTTCTGGCAGATCGCCAGCCACGAGCCCATGTGGCGCCTGCGCGCGGCGGCGCACTTTCCGGACCACCCTTGGTCGGCCGAGGACGACTACCACTGGAACGTCCTTGCCCACGTCCACAACGAGGTCGCGCCGGCCCTCGGCGTGCATACGAGCGCGGTCTGGGCGGTCTACGACGAGGGCGTGCGCGGCGCCTGGCGGGTGGCGCCGCCGGCGGGGAGCCCGCACCGGGCCGGTGGCGTGACGGCACCGCTGCGGCCGACGGTCGTTCCGCTGCGCCCCCGCACCCAATGACAGCGGGCGCGCCCATTGCCCAGGCGGGGGGCCAGCGATGAAGCACGGGGTCGACGGCCACGTCGCCGCGCTGCCGCCTTCCACCGCCGTCGCGGAGCGCGGCTGGCTGCGCTGGACGCTGTGGCTGGCGCTCGCCGCTGCCTGGCTGTGGCCGGGCCTGACGCGGCCTTCGATGCTGGGCGCCGCGGTGGACTGGAGCTACTTCACCGCCCACGACATCAGCGCCTTTCGCTCTTTGGTCGAACACGGCCAGCTGCCCGCCTGGGATCCCTACGCCTGCGGCGGCATCCCGATGATCGGCAACCTGCAGACCCGCCCGGTCGGCCTGACGGCGCTCTTGACGTGGCTGTTCGGCCTCTGGCCCGGGCTGCGGCTCTCGCTGCTGGCGATGGTCGTGCTCGGCATGGAGGGTGGCTACCGCTACGCCCGCCACCGCGGCGTCGCTGGCGTCGGCGCCTTGCTCGCTGGGGCCGCCTTCGCCACCTCGGGGCGGCTGGCGCAGGCCATCGCCGAGGGCCAGCCGGGGCTGATGGCGTTTGAGCTGGCGCCTTGGGCCCTGCTCTGCCTGGAGCGCGGCTGGCGAGACTGGCGCGCGGCGAGCGTCGGCGGTCTCTGGATGGCGCTGTCCTTCCTCGAGGGCGGGGCGGTGCCGACGCCGCTGACAGCCGTGCTCCTGCTCATCGTGACGCTGCTGCGGACCGGAGTCGCGTTGTGGCGTCGAGGCCACGACGACGTCGCGCCCTGGCGTCCCTTTGCCGCGCTCGGCTGGATGGCGACGGTCGCCGCTGGGGTCACGGCTTTTCGGCTGCTGCCCGTCGCCGAGTCGCTCTGGCTGTGGCCGCGGCAGTGGCAGGCGCAGGACGTCTACACCATCGGCCATGTGCTGAACATGATGGTGATCGCTGAGCCGCCTGGCAGCCACACCGCCAACGGCGCCAGCTACTTCGGCACGCCGCTGCTGATGGTGGCGCTGGCGGCGCTGCTGCTGCGCGACAAGCGCGCCGTCTGGCCGGCGCTGCTGCTATGCCTCAGCCTCGATCTCGCCACCGGGACGCGGGACCTGCTCGGCGTCTTTCCGGCGATTCGTGGCCTCCCCGTCCTAGAGAACCTCCGGCATCCGATGCGCTTTGGCCTGTACACGGCGCTGTTTTGCGCCACCTGCGCCGGCGTCGCCGTCGACGCCCTCGAGCGCGGGCTGCACCACCGCCTGCAGCGCCGCCTGGCCGACGCACCGCCCCTGCTGGCGTCGCTGCTCGCGGCGACGGCGGCGCTGGCGCTGGCGCTCTGGCCCCTGAGCGACGGCGCGATCTTCACCGGGCGGCGCGTCGCCGGCGTCTTTGGCCGACCGGCGCCGCTGCTCGTCGACCAGCCCTTTCGCCAGAGCCTCGGCAACCGCTGGGCGGCGGACACCTGGCCTGCCCTCAACCTAGGCACGCTCTCGTGCTTCGAAGAGCAGCCCTTTCCGCAAGCGATCGGGCTGCGCGGCGACCGCAAGGCCGAGGAATTCGTCGATCCGCCAGAGGCAGGCACCGCCACCCGGCTCGCCTGGTCGCCGCAGGGCATCGACGTCGAGGTCGCGCTCGCCGCGGACGTGACCGACGCCACCCTGGTCGTCAATCAGAACTACCACCGCGCCTGGAACGCCGGCGCGCTGCCGACCTTGGCCCGCGCCGATGGTCTGCTCGCCGTGCGCCTGCCGCCCGGGAGGTCGCACGTCGCGCTGCGCTTCTCCGATCCCGCCGTCCATGTCGGCCTCGCCATCAGCGCCTGCTTCCTCTTGGGTGTTCCTTTGTTGCATCATCGGCGGCAAAGACGACGCGCCGTCGAATCCGGTGGCGACGCGAGGGAGGCACCTTGAGCGGGCACACGGGCGATGTCTTGGCTGCGGCGTCCGCCGCGGCGGTCGAAGGCGATGGCGGCGCTCAGGTCGCTGACGGCGCACACTTCGACCTGCTCATCGTTGGCTGCGGTCCGGCCGGCGAGAAGGCGGCGGCGCAGGCGGCGCTCTTCGGCAAGCGGGTCTGCGTCGTCGACCCGGGGCCCATCGGTGGCGCCTGCGTCCACACCGGCACCTTGCCGAGCAAGTCGCTGCGCGAGGCGGCGCTGGTGCTCTCGGGCGCCAAAGCCCTCGACCTCTCGGCCGTCACGGTCGGCGTGGATCCCCATGTCCGCCTCGCCGACCTGCTCGCCCACAAGGCCGCGGTGTGCCTCGCCGAGCAAGGGCGCATGGAGCGCAACCTGCGGCACCACGGCGTCACGCTGCTGCTCGGCCGCGCCACCCTCACCGGCCTCGACAGCCTGCGGGTCCAGCCGCGCGACGACAGCCCGCCCATCCACCTGCGCGGCGACGTCGTCCTGCTCGCCACCGGCACCCGCCCCCATCGGCCCGCCGGCCTCGAATTCGATCACCTCCGCATCTGGGACAGCGATGAGGTCGTCAGCATGGAGCGGCTGCCGAGTTCGCTGCTCGTCTACGGCGCCGGCGTCATCGGCTGCGAATATGCCAGCATCTTCGCGGCATTGGGCGTTGCCGTCACCCTCTGCGAGCCGCGCACCCGCCCGCTCGGCTTCCTCGACGACACCATCGCCACCGCGCTGCTCGACGCCCTGCGCCACAAAGGCGTGCAGCTGCGCACCATGTGCAAGCTCGGCCCGGTCGTGGCCGACGACGGCGGCGTCAGCGTCGAGCTCGAAGGACCCGAGGGCCGCGACACCGTGCGCGTCGATCAGCTGCTCTTCGCCGCCGGGCGCATGGGCAACAGCGAGGGCCTCGGCCTCGCCGAAGCCGGCCTAACAGCCGACAGCCGTGGCCTGCTGCGCGTCGACGCCCAGTACTACACCGGCGCTGGCCGCATCTACGCCGTCGGCGACCTCATCGGCTTTCCGGCCCTGGCGAGCACCTCGATGGATCAGGGGCGCGGCGCGGTCTGCCACGCCTTCGGCTTTCCCTACAAGCAGCGCCTGTCGTCGTTCTTGCCCTATGGCATCTACACCATCCCAGAGGTGTCGATGGTCGGCGAGACCTGCGACGCCCTGCAGGCACGCGGCCAGCCCTTCGAGATCGGCGTCGCCCGCTACAAGGACAACGCCCGCGCCCACCTACAGGGCGAGAGCGACGGCCTGCTGCAGCTGGTCTTCTGCCCGGAGACGAGGCGTCTGCTCGGCGTCCACGTCGTGGGTCACCAGGCCAGTGAGCTGGTGCACGTCGGGCTGATGGTCATGCAGCTCGGCGGCACCATCGACGCCCTGGTTGAGGCGGTGTTCAACTTCCCGACCCTTGGCGAGCTGTACAAGTACGCGGCGTATGATGGGCTGGGGCGTCTGGCGCGCAGGGGTGCGGCTGCGGCGTCGGGGTAGGGGCTGGCGGCGGCTGACACCCCGCTTGTGGAGCTCACTCAACTCCTTGGGCACCTGCCTAACCCCGATCCTCGCGCACCCGACTGCGATCGGCGCCGGGGCGTTGGTCGTTGGCAGGTGTCTGGAGTGGCTGACGACGAAAGCTGAAGGTGACGCGATCGCTCGCCGTCGTCGGGTGGGACTGCCAATGGGCGCGAAGCCAAACGCGGCGTCGAGCGCGGTTCGACTGGGGCTGGCATCGCGGCCAGGCGCCCGCACGACCCTGTGGCGGCCGCCATGAAACGAAGTCGCTGCGAGGTCTGGGCTCAGAGGCCGCAGCCTGAGCCGCGGGTGGGCCTTCCGAAAATACGCCGACGCCGCTGCAGATTCCTTCCAGAGGGCCCAAGCGCGCGGCACTCCAAGCCGCGAACGACCCGCAAGACGCCCTGGGCGCCTGCGTTGACCCGCCAGCCGCCGCGGTCGCCGGCCGAGCCGGCGATGCCGCCTCCAGCCCGCCCATCCACCCAATCGCTGTGCTGTCTCAGGTCTCTACCGGGGCAGGGGGCCCACCGCCAAGTACCCCGGACATTTGTCTACTCCGCCCGCTCCGTCATGGCTTGCGCCAGCGCGGTCACTGCGCCTCGAAAGGCCTTGACCAGCGAAGGCGGCGAGATCACCTCGACGTCGGCGCCGCCCGGCAGCAATCGGCGCACGAGGGCCGCCTCCAGGCCGAAGCGGACCCGCCGCTCCAGCACATCTGCGGCGACCCAGCGATCGCTCTGCTGCGGGTGCCAGCGCTCGCGCAGGACCCAGCGGGCCCACGCCCCACGCAAGTGCACCGTCGCCACCTTGTCGGCACCGATGTCGCCACCGACGCCGAGGCGGCCGGCGACGCGCTGCCGCAGGTCGACGGGCCGTGGCTTGGCGATTGCCTCCAGCGCGACGGCCTCACGCAGCCCGCTGAGGTGGAAGGCGCGGTGGTCTTTGCGCAAGTGACAGTGAGCGTGCAGGTACGGGTGACCGTCCGCGATCTGAATGAGCCATGGCGAGACCTCGCGGGCCTTGGCCTCGCCGCCCGCGTCGCCGACCGACCAGGCGGGGTCGTACACAATGCGCAGGCGCCGCGCGCGCGCGATGGCGTCGGCGAGCAGCAGCAGCAGCGCTGGTTCGACGTGGGCGCCGTGGCTGGTCGTCACTACCAGCGCCTGCTCGACCGCGGCGCCTGCCTCGCCGCGCAGCAAGATGCCGAGCTGCGGATTCCACGCCTCGACCAGGGCCCGCGCCGCGACGCCGGCGATCTCCTGGATCGGCGTCGAGACAGCAGGCAGCGGCGACCCGGGCGGCTGCCAGTCGAGATCCCTCAGGGCGTAGCCATTCAAGAGCTCGTCAAAGCCCAGCGGCGCGCCAAGGTCGCGCAGCGCCTGGACATCGCGCGCGGCTTGCGTACGCGAGATGCCGAATCGCGCCTGCAGCCAGGGACGGTTGGGGGCCTCGCCAGCGCGGGCCGCGGCCAAAAAGGCAGCGATCCGCAAGGTCGGTTTGGCGGCACGACGGCTGGCCACGGCGCCCTCCTGAGAAAGACAGCAGATGTCCAAATCGGGCCTTCAGCCTGCTAGCATATGGCCCCTCGCGCGGCAAGTTTGGGTCCGGCCGCACACTGCCAAACACGCGCCGCGTGGCCGACGTCTGACGCGATCGCGCCCTGTGTCGGGACCCGGCGAGGCTGAGCCGCTAGGCCGCCGGCGACGCAGAGCAGCCGCGCCGACGGCCGACCCGCCAGAGGCCTGTAAGAGGCCGCCCTGCCCCTTGACCCTCCACCCCCCAGGACCTACGTTACCGCCCCGGGCTCCGACCACCATCGGCGGGCCCCTCAAGTGGCGCACACCGCGCCCGGAGGTGCCCGTGGCCCTGCCTCGTCATCACTCCAGTCGCGCCCACGATGGCGCCGACGATGAAAGCGATCCCGGCCCGGAGACGCGCTACGTCTTCGTCACCGGCGGCGTCGTCAGCTCCATCGGCAAGGGCCTCTCGGCCGCTGTCCTCGGCGCCCTGCTCGAGCTGCGCGGCTACCGAGTGACCAACCTCAAGCTCGACCCCTACA
>SXNM01000024.1 GCA_005777155.1 Pseudomonadota bacterium
CGACGATGTCGACGCCGGCGCGCGCCTGGCAGAGCGCCTGCTGGCAGAGGGCTGCCACTGTGGCGTCGTTGGCGACGCGCCCCTCTGAGTCGACCAAGCCGTCGTGGCCCCAGGTCGAGTAGGGGTCGAGCGCGACATCGGTGATGACGACCAGCTCGGGCATGCGTGCCTTGATGCTCGCGATCGCCCGCGGGATCAACCCGCCCTCGTTCCAGGCTTCCTCACCGCCCGTCGACTTGAGGGCGTCGTCGACGCGGGGAAACAGCGCCAGCGCGCTCACGCCGGCCTGCAGCGCTCGTTCGCCAGCGCGGAGCAGGCCATCGAGGTCGAGGCGCTGCTGGCCGGGCATAGAGGGGATGTCGACGCAGCCGTGGCTGTCGTGGACGAAGAGCGGCAGGATGAAGTGCTCGGGCCCGAGCCAACACTCGCGGGCAAAGGCGCGAATTGCCGGGTGCTTTCGGTTGCGCCGGGGCCGAATCGGAAGCTGAAGGGCGGTCATTCGGTCAGCTCCTCGGGCGCGGGCACCCGTGGCGGGGCGGCTCAGCCGGCGTTGACGACGCCCGGGTTAATCGGGGTCAGCGGCCAGTGGTCGCTCGTGGCACAGCCTTCTTCGATGGCCTGCATTAGCCGCAGCACGATGTCCTCACGGTACGGTCGGGCGGCGATTTGGACCCCAACGGGGAGGCCCGCGCCCTCTACCTCGCAGCGCGCGATCGCCCGGGCGACCTGCTCGCCGTGCCCCATGTCGGCGCGCGCTGCGGCCGCTTCGTCTGGCAGGACCCGCGTCACCGGCGCGACACCAGCCGGGAAATTCAAGAAGGTCCAGCGGAAGGGGTTCGACAGCGACAGGGTCATCTCCCCCGAGGCGCCGTGCGCCATCGCCGGACAGGAGTGCGCTGGGCAGAGCACGGCGTCGAGCTCAGCCCGGGCGAACGCGTCGACCTCTTGGCGGCGCAGGCGAGTGCGCTCGGCGGCGATGTCCCAGATGGCCATCACCGGCTTGCGACCGAGCGCCCGGAGTAGCCGCCCGAGCTTCGCCTCGCCGCGCATCTCCATCACCTTGGCGACGCCGAGGCGCAGGGCGGCTGGCAGCTCCAGCGCGCGCGCAGAGCGCCGTAGGTGCGCCGAGTAGGGTTCGCCGGCCAGGACACGCGCCATCGAGTCGCCGCCGTCGCCGGAGATCGCGGCCATCCAGAGGTAGACGATCTCGGCGGCGTTGGCCGGCGCATAGGGCACCAAGACGGCGCCTCTGGCCTCCAGCGCCGATGCGGCCTCAGCGACCGCCCGCCGGCACGAGGCGGTCGGCGTGAGGAAGCCGTCGTCGTCATAGACGCCGATCCGCAGCCCGCGCAGGTCGACCGCGCCGGGGTTCGGTGGCGCGATAGGCGGCACGAGGGGATCGCGCAGCGACTGCTGGCGAGGGTCGATTGCAGCCATCAGCAGGGACAAGTCCGCGGCGTGCCTCGCGAGCGGGCCCATTTGGCCGCGCACGACCTCTTGCCCCGGCACCGCACCCTGGCTACCCCGCACCGAGATGCGGTCCACCGTCGGCTTGAGGCCGAACACCCCGCAAAAGTGCGCCGGGATGCGGATGGAGCCGCCGATGTCCGTGCCCATGCCACAAGGGGAGGCTCCAAGAGCCACCGCCGCCGCCTCGCCGCCCGAGCTGCCACCCGACGATCGACCGAGGTGCCACGGGTTGGGCGTGCGACCATAGATCGCGTTGTCGGTCTCTTGCGCCAGCAACAGCTGCGGCACGTTGGTCTTGCCCAAGATGAGCGCCCCGGCGTTGCGCAGCGACTCGACGGTCACGGCGTCTTGGGTCGCCGGCTTGCCGCGACGGGCGACGCAGCCGAGCGTGCTCTCGCTGCCGGCGACGTCGATGTTCTCCTTGATGGTGATCGGCAGCCCTGCCAAGACCGGCAGCGTCTCGCCGCGCGCCCGGGCGGCGTCTGAGGCCTCAGCCTCAGCCAGCAGCGCCGCGTCGCGCGTCCACACCATGGCGTGGCAGGCAGCGTCGGTGGCCTCGCGGCGCGCGATCAGATCGCGGCAGAGCTCGACGCTGGAGAACTCGCGCCGTTGCAGGCCGGCCAGCATGTCGCTGGCCGAGCGTTGCCACAGCGGCCGGTCACCGCTCATCCCTGCCCCGCGGCGCCCGCCGGATCCAGTCCCGCCGCTTGCAGGGCGCGCACAAAGAACGCTGGCGCCGCGAACGCCGCCTGGTGCACCTGCGGCGTGTAGTACTGCATCGCTGGCATGCCTTGGAACCGCGTTGCTGGCGGCGGCTGCAGCGTCTCCGACTTGCGGGCGAGGCTCGCCGTCCACCAGCCCGAGGGGTAGACGCACTGCGGGAAAAACAGCGTCTGGCAGTCGACGAACCCCACGGCCTTGGCGGTCCTGTGAACGTGTGTCAGCAAGTCGAGGTGAAAAAGCGGCGACTCCGTCTGGCCGGCCAGGATGCCGCCCGGGCGCAGCGCGGCGAAGCAGGCCGCATAGAACTCCTCGGCGAAGAGCACGGCCGCTGGCCCGAGCGGGTCGCTGCCGTCGACCAGGATGACGTCGTAGCTGCCGGGCGGGGCGCGGCGCACCCAGTCGATGCCGTCCTCGAAGTGCAGCGTCGCCCGCGGATCGCCGTTGTCGGCGCACAGCTCTGGAAAAAAGCGCTCGCAGAGCCGCGTCACTTGCTCGTCGATCTCGACCTGAGTGACGCGCTCGACCTCGCGGTGGCGCAACACCTGCTGCAACGACCCGCAGTCGCCACCGCCGATGATGAGCACGTCGCGCGGCGCCGGGTGGGCGTAGAGGGCCGGATGCACCAGCATCTCATGGTAGAGGAAGTTGTCGCGGCTGGTGACCATCACGAGGCCATCGAGCGTCAGCAGCGTGCCGAATCGCTCGGTCTCGAACACCTCGATGCGCTGAAACTCCGACTGGACGTCGGCCAGCTTGCCACGCAGCCGGAAGGAGATGCCGGAGCCCTCGCCCGCCCACTCCTCGGAAAACCAGCCAGGAATCTGACCGGCCAGTGGGGGCGCTGCTGCGACCGTTGCGCTGCGATTGTCCATGCCTGCGGCCTCCGACTCGTCGGCCCGCCACCGACGGCCACCAGCGTAGGGGCCGGCGCCGCAGTTGGCAACGCCGACGCCGCCCTCGACCCGGACCGCCGGGCGACGGAGACGCGCGGCCCGCGACGCAGTCGACCGCACCCCAAAACTCCCGTCTCAGGGCGCTGGCGACGGGCGTCGGCTGGCGTCCGGTCGCACGCCCGCGATGATAGAAGTGGCGTCTCGCAGCGCCAAGGGAGTTCGTGGGCGGGTCGCACTAGGCAACGTCATGTGTCGCCGCTATAGGGGATGCTGACTGTGCGCGGAGGCACAGCTGGAGGCGGTCATGACACGCATGGAGCGCTTGGACGCTGTGTCGCTGGGGTCGCTGGGGTCGCTGGGGTCGCTGGGGTCGCTGGGGTCGCTGGGGTCGCTGGCGTTGGGGCTCGGGCTCGTCGTCGCGCTCTCCGCCGGATGCGATTCGGCCCCGGAGAGCTCGGGCGACAAGGTCGACGCCGCAGCCAGCGATGGAGCAGGCCAGGGCGGCCTGACCTGGCACCGCGACATCCACCCCATCGTCGGCCGCGCCTGCCTCGGCTGCCACGTCGAGGGCGGGCCTGGGCGGTTTGAGCTCGACAGCCCCAAGGCGATGCTCGACCTGAAGGTGGTCGTGCTCGCCGCCATCGATCAGGGCCGGATGCCTCCGTGGGGCGCGGTAGAGACCAAGGACTGCACGCCGCCGCTGCCGTGGCTCGGCGACATGCGGCTCAGCGCCGGCGAACGACAGTCGATCCGCTCGTGGTTGGAGGCCGGCGCGCCGGAAGGCGACCCGAATGACGCGGCCAAGGCGCCCGCCGACGCCTCGCAGCTCAAGCTCGCCAAAGTCGACCGCGCCCTGACCCCGAGCCCGGCCTACGTTACCAGCGGAACCCACGATCAGTTCATCTGCTTTGTGCTCGATCCCAAGCTGGAGGCCGACGTCTGGCTGCGTGGCATCCACTTCCGCCCCGGCAACCCGGCGGTCGCCCACCACGCGCTGCTCTTCGCCGACCAGGAAGGCAAGTCGGCGGCCAAGGGCGGCGCCGAGCAACGCTACCCCTGCTTCGGCGGCCCCGGCGTCAACGCCGACCTCATCGCCGCGTGGGCCCCTGGCGGCGTCCCGGTCAAGTTTCCGAAGGACGTTGGCCTGCCGCTGAAAAAGGGCAGCCGCCTCGTGATGCAGATGCACTACCACCCGATTGGGGTCGACGCCGCCGACGCGACCACGGTCGAGCTGGAGTTCGCACCGAGTCGACCGGCTTGGACGGCGACATCGGACTTGATCGGCAATTTCCTGGGCCCGATTGGCGGTGGCGACGGCCTGCTGGCCGGGCCCGGCGATGACGGTAAGCCGGCGTTCGTCATCCCTGCAGGCGCCAAGGGCCATGAGGAGACGATGGTCTGGACCGTCCCGTCCTTCAGCGGCGCGCCCATCGGTGGACTCCGCATCTACGGCGTGGCAAGCCACATGCACTACGCCGGACGGGACATGCGCATTTGGATCGACCGCGATCAAAAGCCCGGCCTCTGCAGCGGCGACACCCGCGCCAGCCTCGGTGCCTGCGTCGCCAAGGCCTGCCAGGGCAAGCTCGGCCAAGAGCTTATCGGCTGCAGCATCGCCAGCTGCGGCAAAGAGGTGCAGGCGGCACCGCAGGCCTGCGCGCAGTGCTTGGCGGCGGCGGCCAGCGCCGGGGCCGAGCCGATGTGGGACATTTGCGCGCCCATCCCCGCCAGCCCCGGCGCCCCAGACACCTGCCTGCTGCACACGCCGAGCTGGGACTTCGCCTGGCAGCGCTTCTACTTCTACGACGCCCCGGTCGAGCAGCTGCCGATGGTCGGCACCGGCGATCGGCTGTGGATGAAGTGCGTCTACGACAATACGCTCGACAATCGGGGTCTCGCCCGCGCCTTGAGCATGCAGGGCAAGGCGACCCCTGGGGCGATCCTCCTCGGCGAAGAGACGCTCGACGAGATGTGCCTGGCGGCGATGTACCTGCTGTACCCGACGCCGCCCGAGCCGTAGCCACCGCCACCGCAGGCGCGCGCCGCCACCCGACCGGACACGCGGTGAGCCCCGACATCGCGCCCCCTTGGCCCCTCGCGCAAGCCCGGCTATCCTGCGCCCCGTCGCCGGCGGCAGCTGCCGCGGCCACCACGGAGGGCCCCGACATGAAAGCAGGAGTTGTCACTGGAGCGCGCTATCGTGAGCTGGTCGCAGCGGCCAAAGCTGGTGGGTACGCGCTGCCGGCGGTCAACGTCGTCGGCAGCCACTCGCTGAACGCGGTGGTCGAGGCGGCGGCCAAGGCCAAGAGTGACGTCATCGTCCAGCTCAGCAACGGCGGCGCCCAATTCTGGGCCGGCAAGGGCATGGCCGACAGCATGAAGGCCAAGGTCCTCGGCGCTGTCAGCGCGGCGCGCCACACGCACCTGCTGGCCGAGCACTACGGCGTCTGTGTCGTGCTGCACACCGACCACGCCGACCGCAAGCACGTCGCCTGGGTCGACGCCCTGATGGACTGGAACGAACGCGCCTTCGCCGAGTCCGGCGCGCCGCTGTTCTCGTCGCACATGCTCGACCTCTCTGAGGAGTCCATCGCCAGCAACCTCGCCGAGTGCGAGCGCATGTTGCGACGAATGGCGCCCTGCGGTGTCAGCCTGGAGATGGAGCTCGGCGTCACTGGCGGTGAGGAGGACGGCGTCGGGCACGATCTTGACGACAGTTCGAGCAATGCCCACCTGTACACCCAGCCAGAGGACGTGTTGCAAGCCTTCGAGCGCTTGGGCAGCCTCGGTCACTTCAGCGTGGCCGCCAGCTTTGGCAACGTGCACGGCGTCTACAAGCCCGGCAACGTCCAGCTGCGGCCGGAGATCTTGGCCGCCAGCCAAGCGCTCGTGCAGCAGCGCCACCACACCGGCGCCAATCCGCTGGACCTGGTGTTCCACGGCGGCTCAGGCTCGGAGAAGGCCCAGATCGCCGAGGCGATTCGCGCCGGCGTGTTCAAGATGAACATCGACACCGACACGCAGTTCGCCTTCGCCCAGCCCATCGGCGACTTCGTCAAGGCCAACCCAGTCGCCTTCAGCCACCAGCTCGATCCCGACAGCGGCAAACCGTACAAGAAGCTCTACGACCCCCGCGTCTGGCTCCGCAAGGGCGAAGAGGGCTTGGTGGCGCGCCTGCAAGAGGCCTTCGCCGACCTCGGCAGCGCCGGCCGCACGCTCGCTGGCAGCTAGCCAGCCCTGAGCACATCGCCGCCACCCTCCGCCCCGCCGGTTGGGGACATCTCGTTGGTGCGCCGATGGCGAGTCGGCCAGTGGTGGTACTTCGCGCTGCTGCCTGTGGCAGGCGTCGACGGCTTGACGTGGGCGATGGCGCCGAGCGGGCCGAGCCACGCGGCCCTCGGGAGGCTGCTGCTCGCCTGCGGTTCGGCGTCAGCGGCGCTCGCCCTCGGTTACTACGCCAACGCCATTTCTGATCGGGCGATGGACGCCAGCGCCGCGAAGAACCCTCTGCTCGGCCAGATGTTACCCACCCACTGGCGGCTCGAGCTGGCCGCGCTCGGCGTCGCCTCCACCGGCCTTGGCACCGTGGCAGGTGGGCTGGCGGCCGGTAGCTTGGCGCTGGCGAGTTGCATCGCCGGGCTTCTCTACTCGCTCGGGCCACGATTGAAGCGGGTCGTCGGGCTGGGATCGCTCTGGAACCTGTTGTACTTTCTACCCTTGATGGGGCTCTCCGCCGGCATTGACGCCGACCCGGCGCTGGCACCGCAGGCCTTCGGATTCGCCGGCCTCCTGCTCAGCAACCAGTGGCTCCATGAGGCCGCCGACCGCGAGGAAGACCGCCAGGGCGCCGTCCGCACGACGGTGTTCGTGCTCGGCGCCCGGCGCACCGCCG
>SXNM01000237.1 GCA_005777155.1 Pseudomonadota bacterium
CAGAAGTTTCTAATGTTTGATGCGATCATGTGTCGGCAATCCTCGACCGCGGCGCCTGCCAGCCGCGCGCTCCGGAGCCAGCATGCGCGCGGTCGGCAAGGTAGAGGACTGGCCACGTCTGTCAATTGCGGTCGCTGATGGGCGGCGCGCAGCGACCATGCCGCGGCAGCCGGCCCGGAGCCCTCCGCCGCGGCCGCGATGAGGACGCCTGTCGGCCGGTCGGCCAGCGGGTCATGACCTCGCCATGGATGAGTGGGAAGCAGAGGGCGCAGTCGCGGGCGCAGCCCAGCCCAATGCGTGTGCCCAAGCGCAGCCCAAGGCCAAGTCGCAGGCGCAGGCGAAGGCGGCGCGAAAAATGCCGACGGGGCCCCTACCTGCTGATAGTTGCCCCGTCGTCATCGGTGTAACCCGTCACCGGATCCACCCGCCCGCCCTCCCCAGGTGCGAACGCATGCAGCTCGAGAGGAACCCGCCGAGGCGGCTCCTGTCAGAGGCCGCTACTTGATGTGCTCGACGCCAAGCTTCTCGACCTTGGCCTTCCACACCGTCTCGGGCAGCCACTTCGGGCGGTTGGCCGGCGCAGCGACCTGCTCGCGCCAGCCCTTAAAGACGTGGACGCGCTTGGTGCCGCGCTCGCGCAGCTTGATCTCGGCGTGGCCACGGGCGGCAGCCTTGAGGGCGGCTCCACGCGGCTGACGGTTGCTGAACACGATGTCGGTATCCTCGCCGTCCTTCAGCAGGACAAAATTCTTCTTAGTGTCGGACATGGTGACCTCCCCTATACGACGCGCCGCGCCACAAAAGCAGTGCAGGGCTCCCCTCTGGGCCCCGGCTCCGACCTCTTCGATGGGGTCGGCGCGTGTTCTTGCCTCGATCTATCGCGCAGACCACCGCCGTTGACAAGGGGGACATCCGTCGATCGTGCCGCGAATTACGCGTCCGCTGCAGCGTTCACGACGGCGCGCGAGCGGGCGCGATCGCTAGACGATTGGGTAACTAGCAGTGATCAAAACGAAAGCGCGACAAATAGATCCAACCTGACGGAACCGGGCCGAATTCTCGTTGCCACCGCCGGAATGATCGCGCCCGATTTGAAAGGCGCGGCCGACGGGCGCCGCTGGAGACAGACGCGTGCGGCAAGGGCCTAGGTGGCGTTCTGGCCAGACGCCAGCAGTCTGATAGGGTCGCAGCCGAGCGGCGCGAGACGGAGCGCCGCCGAGGAGGCGCCGGTGCAACAGCCCAGGCAACGCAGCGTACGGCAAGGCCAATGGACGGGACCTGGCCTGCGCCTGAGCGTCTGCCTCGTGATGGCGACGAGCCTGTTGTGCGGTGTTCCGCCGGCGCTCGGCACAGGGCGCGGCGCCAGACTGGCTCCGAAGGCGTCGACCGCGCCACAGAGGCCGACGAGCGCCGGCGATCGCGGCGCATCGGTGGGCACTGGGGTCGGTGGCGCGGCGCTGCCGGTGGCCGCACCTGCAGAGCCTTGGACCGCGCTGCGCGAGGCCGCGGCGCACATCCGCACGGGTCAGCTGCCACTCGCTGGCGAGTCATTGCGGGCGTTGCTACCGGCGCTGCAGGCCGACGCTGCCAAGCCGGGTGACCGGAGCGAAGCGTACCGCGAGGGTTGGCAGCCCGTCGCACATTACCTGATGGCGCGGGTCGAGGCGGCCGCCGGACGTGGCAAGGAGGCCGCCACCCACCTGCAGGCGGCCCGGCCGCTGGCGTCGGTGGTGCCGGCTTCTTTCGCCTTCGTCGAGGTCGAGGTCGCGCTGGCCGTGAGCGACCGCAAGCGCGCCTTCGATCTGCTCAGCAAGCTGAGGGCACAGCACGGCAAGTTTCGCTGGGCCCAGGCCGACCTGACGTGGTCCCGCCTCTTCGAGGCGCTGGGCCCGCCCGAGGCCGCAGCCGACGCCGCGCTCAACCTCTACGGCAAGAGCCACTTGCATCTGCCGCAGGACGAACTCCTGGCGCGGGCGGCGCGTACCTTGCACAAGAGCGGCAAGCTGGACCGTGCCCACCACCTCTGGCGCAAGCTGCTCTTGCGACACCCCGAGAGCGACTTTGTCGACGAGGCGGCTCGCCACGTGCCCATCGAGGGCCTCTCCATCGCCGATCGTCTGGACCGCGCCGAGCTGCTCTTCAAGCGACGCGCCTACGAGCGCTGTCGCACCGAAGCCCAGTTTCTCTGGCAAAAGGAGCACCGACGCGACATCACGGGCTACCTCCTCGGCAAGATCGGCAGCGAGCGCCTGCGCGACGACTATGAGGGCGCCGCCCGCGCCTTTGAGGCCGCCATCGCACCGTCGGCGCCGTATGCCCTCCAAGCGCTGTCGTCCTATGGCATCGTGCTCGGCAAGCTCGGCCGGATCGACGACGCCGTCCGCGCCTTCGACCTGTGGATGCAGCGGTACGGCGGCAGCGCGCCGAACGACCGCGTCGTCGAGCTGATGTACGACCGCTGCCGCGCCCTGCACATCGCGGGGCAGTCGCTGCGCGCCGCCAATGAGTTCTCGGTCTTCCTCAAGGCCCACCCGAACGGCATCGACTTCGGCAAGTACTGGTGGTTCGTGGCCTTCTGGAACTACCAAGGCGGCAATTACCAGGCGGCCATCGAGCATATGGCGGGGATGCTCGGCGCCCGCAACCCGCTGGTCGGCGGCAAGTCGCGCTACTGGACCGCCAAAGCATACGACAAGCTCGGCCAGACCGAGAGAGCGGCCAAGATGTTGGCGGCGCTCGTCGTCGACATGCCGCTCACCTGGTACAGCGGCCTCGCGGAGAACTGGCTCGTCGACCACGGCCGGCAGAAGGCGATCCCCAAGCGGCCCGACCTAGCGAAGGTGAAGTGGCGCATCACCGATCCCTTCGCCGGCCTACCGCGCGACGGCGCGGTGCAGCGTCTGCGGCAGGTCGCCCATCTCGGGGAGTACGACACGTTGCGCGACGTCTACGCCGAGCTGCAGCCGGCGCTGCGTGCCCAGATCGGCGCCGCCGCCCTAGGGATCCTCGACAGCGCGCTATCTGACGCCATGGAGGACGTCGCCGGCGAGCGCAGCCGTGCCCTGGCCAAATACGGATCGTCCTTGGCGCGCTGGCCGACGCCGAGCACTGTCAGCCATTGGCGCGACATCTACCCGCGCGCCTACGCTACGCACGTCACCTTCGCCGCCACGCGCTACGGCGCACCGGAGTGGATGGTCTATGCCCACATGCTGCAGGAGTCGCGCTACAAGCCCTGGATGATCTCCGGCGCCCCGGCCTACGGTCTGCTGGAGCTGCTCGACCGCACGGCCCGTCGTCTGGCCGACGAGCAGAAGGAGGACTACCAGCTCTGGATGCTGATGGTGCCCGGCCCCAATGTCCGCTGGGGCACGCAGTACCTCGGCGCCCTGGTCAAAAAGTTCCACGGCCAGCTGCCGTTTGCCATCGCGAGTTACAACGGCGGTCCCATGCTGCTCGAGTATCACCTGCGCGAGTCTTCGGCCCGCGCTGACCGGCCGCAAAAGGACTTCGACATCATGATCGACGACATGGGGCCGCACGAGTGCCGCAATTACGTGCGGATGGTGACGGGGCATTTCTTGCGCTACTTGGCCGCCTACGAGAGCAAAGAGCGGGCCGACGAGCTGCGCGCGGCCTTGCTCCCGCGCACCTGGCGCGCAGAGTGGCTGCCCAAGCCCGATTACTAGTCGGCGTCGGCGAGCAGCGGCGACCGATGATGGTGCCGGGCGTTGGCGCCGGGCATTGGCCTGGGCGTTGGCGCCGGGTCACAGACTGTCGCCGGCCCCATAGCCGTGGAGGCCTGTCGACGCCCCAAGGGCTGGCGCGCCACGCAAAGGCGGCCGCGGCGTGGAGCGCGAGGGGCGCCACCCGTGCCTGCGAGCCGCGTCTGGGGCCGAATGTTCTTGGCGAGCGCAGGGCAAGCTAGCCGGAACAGGCGGTATTAGCCTGCTTTTCCCAGCGAGAGCCGCGCCCAAGCCGCGCCTATGGCGCCGCTCAGTGACCGTCGCTCGCGCCGCGCGGCCTACTGAACCGGCGACGGCTTGCAGTAGCTGGGGAAGCCAGCCGGCAGCGCGCCCTTGTGGGGATCGCCGCTCGAGGTACGCTTAAAGGCCTGGAACCACTGCCATTGATGGGTCGCGAAGCCGCTCGGGATCTTGTGGCCCTTGCCATGGTCGCAGCTGACATGGACGTGCTTGTTGTCGCTGAGCGTCTTCAGGACCGTATTCGCCAGCTTGTGGAAGTCCTGGCCGTAGGCCTCGTCGGTCGGGCCGCCCCAAGTGAAGAGCATGGGCACCTTGCGCTCCGGCGTCGGCCATGGGTGCAGGTAACCGCCCGAGAGCGGCGCCGCAGCGGCGATTTTGGCGCTGCGGTGTACGCTCAAGAAGGTGGTCATCATGCCGCCAGCGCTCATCCCCGTCACATAGACGCGGTCGAGGTCGGCGGCGAACTGCTTGCCCACGCAGGTGAGCAGGTCGTCGAAGAGCACCAGCTCGCGGTTGTCGAGATCGAAGGCCTTCTCCGCATAGCGCCAGTCCAGCACCGGCTTGCTGCCGTCGACCAAGGGCGTCGTGTTGGGCACCACCAAGATCGCTTGCTCGCCAGCGACCGCCGGCCAGCCGGTATCGGCTGAGATGCCCTTCGCGTTGCCGGTGTTGCCGTGATAGAGCACGACGATCGGCAGCTTTGCGGCGCCGGTGGCGGTCGCGGCGGCGGGCAGCTGCAGCTCGAAGGTACGCTCGAAGGTGGCGCTGGTGATCGTGTTGGTGCCGGCTTTGAGCGCTGGGCACGTCTTGATGGGCTCATAGACTTTGCCGCCCTGCCCGGCGCAGGCGACCGGGTAGTTCTCGGGCAGCGGTTGCTTCCAGGGCACGATGGCGAAGGTGCTCCCCTTGAGATCAGCCTCAAAGTCAGGGATGTAGCCCTCGATCTGGCCGCAGACGTCGCCCTCCTTACCGATGGTCCCGACCAGCTTCAGGGTCGCCGGCACCGGGGTGAAGGTCGGCGACGCCTCACCAGGGACCACGACCTTGCCGAAATCGATGGAGAAGCTGCCATCGGCGGCCACCGCGATGGCCTTGGCGGCTGCGAAGGGCTCGGTCCCGATGTAGCCATTGGCGTGGGCGCCGTAGAGATCGATGCTCTGCAGCGTCCCGCCCTTGCCGGCCTCTCCCACCGCGACGATCGCGGCCTTGGCGATGAGCTGCACGCCGCCCAGCTTCAGCTTGAGGCCGACGAGGTAATCGCCGTCGGGCATGAGCGTGTTGACCTTGGCCGCGGCGTCGCTGGCCGAGCCGTCGCCAACAGTGGCGTCGCTGGCCGAGCCGTCGCCAACAGTGGCGTCGCTGGCAGAGCCGTCGCTGGCAGAGCCGTCGCTGGCCGAGCCGCCTCCGTCGTCGCTGGAACAAGCGGTGGCGATGGCGAGCCAGGAGGACAGGGCCAACGCGAGGCGGATGGCGCCGATCTCACGCGCGGCGCGGAGGACAGAGGTCGAGCGTACCATGGAAGACTCCTAGCAGGGGCCGAGGCGTGGCGACCCAGCCGAGCGCCTGCTCGACGAGGCACAGTAGGCTAGCAGCGCCTCGTATCCCTGGACAAGCTGGCAGGCAAGACCCATACTCCCGCGTCGCCGCGCCAGGACGCGCTGGCACCAGCGCCCGCCCATCCGCGGGCGATGCAATCCGACCCGCGCACCATTGCCGCTTCCCGAGGAGCTCAGCCGATGACCGTCGCCTTCCTTCGCCCCGAGACCGCTGGTGCCAAGCGTTTGCAGTACAAGGTCGCCGATCTCGGTCTCGCGGAGTGGGGCCGCAAAGAGATCGAGATGGCCGAGAAGGAGATGCCGGGCCTGATGTCGCTGCGCGACAAGTACGGCGCCAGCAAGCCCCTGGCCGGCGCCCGCATCGCTGGCTG
>SXNM01000238.1 GCA_005777155.1 Pseudomonadota bacterium
CGGTCGTCGAGGTCGGGAGCGACGCGACGCTGTCTGGACCGAGCGCCGCGATGGGCGCCGTGGGGCCGCCATCGGCGCCGTGGTCTGGGACCGCTGAGGTTGTCGGTTTGTGCGGTGCGCCGGCGCTGTCGGCCACCTCGGGGCCCGTATCAGGCGCGACGGCGATCGCCAGTGGCGAGCTCGGCGCCGAGGCAGGCGACGGCGCGATGTCGGCGCGGGTGGACAGGGGCGCGACATCGCCGAGCGTCGGTTTGGCCGCCGGCGCCCGGCCGCCGATGCTGAGCCCGGCTGCCAGGGCCAGGACGACCGCGAGGCCGGACCAGACCCAAGGGCGGGCAAGCGCCGGGCGCGGCTGCGCAGAAGATGACGTCGTCGCCGTCGGCAGCGGCGAGGCTACCGTCGGTGCGTCGTCGCGCGTGGTCACCGGCGGCGGCGTCAGGTGCGGCGGGGCGATCGCGGCGATCGCGGCGGCGTGAACAGCGGGAGCAGCGGGGCGATCACTGGGAGCGGCGACAGCGACGGCGGCGCTGCCGGCGACTTGGCTGGACTCGCGGGCGGCCCCGGCAGCCGCGTCCTCAGCGGCGACGAGGGCCCCGCTGGCAGGCACGGGCCCACCCGTGGCGATGGCGGCGGCGCTCGGCGTCAGGCCAGGCAGACTGACCGTGCCGGTCGCATCGGCGGCGGCGCGGCGATCGACGGCCAGCAGCGCTGCCAGCGTGACGTCAAAGCTCGCCTCTTCGGCCTCCAGGCGTTCAAAGGCCGGCGCGAGCTCCTGCGCCAGCGCCTGCTCGGGTCGGGCTGCGGTCAACGTGGCGGCGATCGTCGCCACCTCCGCCACCACCGCCGCGGCGTCGACAGGGCGCTGCCCGCGGTCGAGCGCGCAGAGCGCGGCGATGAGGCGTGCCAGCGTGGGCGGCACCCCGGCCGACTCCAACAGCGCCAGACGTCGAGGGAGGGCCTGCCACGCCAACTCCAGTCCAGCGGCGTCGGCGACGTCGAGCGCCCGTTCGCCGGTCAGCAGCTCGAAGCCGCAGAGGCCAAGTGAGAAGAGATCCGCGCGACCATCGACCGTGAGCGTCGCGCCGGGTTGGGCTGCGGCGAGCTGCTCGGGCGCCATGTAGGGGAGCTTGCCGCGCAGCGCCAGGGCGTCGAAGTGCGGCAAAAGGGCGGAGCGAGCGACTCCGAAGTCGACAAGTTTGACCAGGCCATCGCGGCGCACCATGAGGTTCGACGGTGTGACGTCGTGGTGGACGATGCGCAGCGGCTGGCCTGTGGCGTCTAGGCGTGTACAGGCGTGGTCCAGGGCCCGCGCGGCCGCGCTCAACACCGCCAGCGCCGCAGCCGGCCCCAGCCGACCGTCGCGGCCCGAGGGCAGCGCCCGACGCAGCGCGCGCAGATCGAAGCCTGCGACGACCTCGATGGCGAGAAACCATTCGCCGTCGATGCAGCCGAGGTCGAGGATCTGCGCGATGTTGGGGTGGTCGAGCGCCTCGAGCAGCCGACCTTCAGCGACGAACTGCTCGACCAAGCGCTCGTCGCGCGCGAGCTCGGGCCGCAGCGTCTTGATCACGAGGCGCTTGCGGAACCCCGCCGCGCCCTCGGCTTCGGCCAGCCAGACCTGGCCCATGCCGCCCGATGCCAGGTGGCGCACGAGGCGATAGCGTCCGAATCGCCCCGGCGTATGCGCCGCGTCCGCGGTGTCAGCCATGGCGCGGCGAGCTCAACCGCCACCTTTGGCGTGGGCTTCGACGAAGGCGCAAAGCCGCTGCAGCGGCTGGGCGCGCTCCGCCGGAGGCTCATTGAAGAGCTCGTGGTAGAACCCGGAGTAACGCTCGACCTCCAGGCCAGGTGCCGGGCGGAAGTGTCCCAACGTGGTCTCCGCGCTGACGACCAGATCGCCGGTGCCAACCAAGACCAAGGTCGGGACACCGAAGTCGGTCGGCGCGGACAAAACGTCGGCCTGCGCGCGCAGGAACTCAGCGCCCCAGCGGGTCGTCCCCGCTGAGAAGACCATGGGATCTCTGCGGTAGGCTTCGACGACGTCGCGGTCGCGGCTGATCGCCTCGGGCGGGATGCCCACCGGCACGGGCACGGTCGGCAGCAGCTGCGACAATCCCTTGGCCATCATGATCTTCCACCCCGGGACGGCGATCGCAGCGGTCAGCGCGGGGTTGGAGAGCCCGATGGCCCGGACGACCAGCGGCGCCACCCGCGCGGCGTGGCAGACGATCAGACCACCCTGCGAATGTCCGACCAGCACCGGCGGCGCGCCCGTGCGCTCGGTCACGACGGCGATCATCGTCCGCAGGTCGTCGTCGTAGTCCTCGAAGCGATCGACGTGGCCGCGCTGGCCGCCGGAGTCGCCATGGCCGCGCGGATCGAAGATGAAGACGTCGTGGCCGGCGGCGGTCAGCGCGTCTACGGCGAACCGATAGCGGCCACGGTGGTCGGCGAACCCGGGGTGGATGAGCACGGTCGCGTGCGGCTTGGCGACGCGGTGCCAGGTCCAAGACAGCCGCAGGCCGCCGACGCCTGGCGTACGGCCATCTTCGGCGCGGACCGCCGAAGCGCTGCCGGAGCCCGGCGTTGCCGCCGCTGCCGCCGAATGGTTGTCGGCCTGAGTCATCGCCGCCTCCTCGCGTGATGCGGCGGGTCAACGTCGCCTCCGCCGCCGGCGAAGGGTGCAGGAACAAGGCGGGAAGTGCAATCGGCGGCGGCCCTCGGCGCCCGCCGGCGGGTCTTGTGGCGGCGGTCGGCGGCGACCGTACAGGTTTGCGCTCGCCCATTGCATGCTGCAGGATCGTGAGCGATGTCCCGGTTCCCGCCAGCCAGCGCCACAGCGCACGGAGCGTGAGCGGGACCAAGCGCCCACGAGCTGCCCGCGCCCCGGTGGCACACGGCGATCTGGAGCCACCATGACCGCCTCGAAGCAAACTCTGCCTAGGCCCTTCGCAGCGTGGCGCGCCGCGTTCTGGGCCGTGGCGTGCGCCGGCGGCGTCGGCTGCAGCTTTTTTCAGGTCGGCGAGGATGAGGTGCGCTGCCACCTCGTGACCCAGCAGCCATGCGCCGCCACGGAGGCATGCGTCGGCATCGGCGCGCCCCACTGCGAGAAGGCGGGCACTGCGGCCATCGATGCGCCCTGCACGCTGGACGGCGATTGCGTACGCGAGGCGATCTGCTCCGGTACAGGCAGCAAGAGGCGCTGCCTCGCGCGCTGCGACCAGAAGGCGCCTTCCTGCAAGGCGCCGCTGACCTGCATCCAGGCCACGGACTTCGCCCACAGCGACCAGCTCGGCGTCTGCACCACCCCAGATTGCGAACCGCTCGCCAACACCGGCTGTCCAAGCGGCGAGCGCTGCATCGGCGGGCCGCAGCCCTACTGCACCGCGGTTATCGGCGTGGGCGGCGACGGCGCGACCTGCGAGATCAGCGAGTCGTGCAAAGCCAGCCACTTATGCGTGCTACCAGCCGGTGAGAGCGCTTCGACCTGCATCCCCTTGTGCAATCTCTACAATCCCGAGGGCACCGGGCCAGGCCAAGCCGGCTGTGCGCCAGGATTTTCCTGCAAGGCATTGGTGGACACGCTCGGCCATGCGTTGCCGGCGGGACAGGGGTCGTGCACCTTTGAATTCTGCAACGCACTGACCAATTTTGGCTGCAAAGACGCAGAGAAGTGCTACCCACTGCAGCCGCAAGTGTGCAGCTATCCCGGCAACGGCGGGCTTGGCGACCCATGCGAGAAGGCGGCCGACTGCGGAAGGGACCTGATCTGCGTCCTCGGCGGCGACGGCATGCGGAATTGCCGCAAGGTCTGCGACTTCACCGGCAAGAACCCCAACTACGCTTGCGGCGAGGGCCAGGAGTGCGCGCAGATCAACACTGGCGCTGGCAAGCCACCGCTCCCTGACGGCATCGGCATCTGCCGACCCAAGTCCTGAGCCCTGGGCGGTCACGACGTGCGAGCGCTGCCCGTTGCCCCGCCTCGCGCGACGGCCCCTCGCGGGCAGCGCAGCGTGGCCCTGTTTGCGCTGGTGTGGCTCGCTGGCTGTGCGCTGCAGGTCGAGGTGCCTCGCCCCGACCCAGTGGCGCGCCTTCCGCCGGTCAAGGCCCCGATGGGCAGCTTATCGTTGGCTGTGGAGCTTGAGCCCGCGCAGTTAGCCGCCGCGATCGATGGCGCCACGGCCGAGCCGCTGAGATACGGACAGCGGTCGGCGATCGTCGGCGGCTGGTCGCTGCAAGTAGAACGTCGCGGCGCAGTCGGCGTCACGGCGGAGGACGGCCGCCTCTGCGTGCGAATGCCCTTCGCCGGCCAGGGGCGCATTGAGGTGCTGGGTCGGGCGCTCGACCACGCCGTCGACGGCGCGTTGGTCCTCTGTGCCCGACCGCGGGTCCGCCCGGACGCCCACCTCGTGCTCGAAGACGCTGAGGTGCGGGTCGAGGTTGACCGCCGGCGGGTCGAGTTGGCGACGCGGGTGTTGGTCGAGACACTGCAGGCGGCGCTTGGCGACGGGCCGGCCGCGGCGGCCCGGCGGCGCTGCGAGGCGCTGGCCATACCGTTGGCGCCGCTGGTGCAGTCGCGGCTGCAGGCGCTGCGGGCGCCCATCGCGCTGGAGGCCGACGTCGATGCCGCGGCGTCTTTTGGGCGCGACGGCCGCTCTGCGCGCCGCGAGGTCGCCGGGGCCTGCCTGCGCGTCCGTCCAGAGCGCCTGATGGTCGGTCAGCCGGTGGTCAGCGACGGCCGGCGGCGGAGTCCGGCGCGACTCGAGGGTCGCCCTTCGGGGAGCCTGCCGTGCGGCGCCGACGGCGCCGCCCCTGCCGGCGCGCCACCCGTCGCGGTGGCGGGCGATCCCGATCTACGGGCCCTGCCGCTGGCACTGACCTTGCCGCTGGCGATGCGGCTCGACGACCTCGCGCCACGGGCCGCGGCGGCGCTACGGGACCGCGGCGCGATCGCGCTGGCGGGTGGCGGCGCGGTGACGCTGCGCTCGCCTCGGATCGCCGCAGCCGCGGGTCGGCTCACGGTGCGCGCCGACATCGCAGGTCAGGTGCGCGATCGCTGGCTCGGCGTGGTGCCGGTTCGGCGTGACGTCGTGGGTGCGCTCGCCATTTGGGGCACGCCGGTATTGGAAGAGGGCGCCGTGGCGCTGCGTGAGGTGCGCTTCGACCTGGGCGGGGGCGATCGTGTGCAGGCGATCGCCACGGCGCTGCAGCGCGATCCGATCTCGGCGGCAATGGGGCGCGCGCTGCGGCTGCCCACGGCCCCACTGCTCCAACGGGCCGAGGCGATGCTGAACCAGCTCGACGCCGGCATCGCCATGGGCGACGGGTCACGCATCCCGGCGCGAGTCGACCGCAAGGCCCTATCGCTGAAGGGCGTCCGCGTCGAGAGCGGCTGGCTCATCGTCGAAGCCGCCTTCGTCGGCCACGTCGTAATCGGCACGCCGGCGCCAGCCGCGCCTGCTCGCCGGCAGCCGCGCTAACGCCGCGTTGCGACAGGTCCCCTGGCTTGGACGCCCCTGCCGCACCCACGCCTACGGGCAGGTCGGAGCGGTAGGCAGCCGCAGATGCGCATGCCAGGGAGGCCGAGCCCTCCAACCCAAGCTGGCGAGGTGCGCGGCCAGCTATCACTGGTGGCGTCTCTAGCGGGCCGCCGGGTCGACCGCTAGCTTGCCGGGCTTGGCAGAGGCAGGTGGCGCCACTTTGGGCAGGGCAACGGGGCTCTTGGGCGCGACCGGCAGGGCCGTCGGCGCGACCACGGCAGCCGGCGGCGCGGCGGGTACGATCGGCGGCGTCGCCGC
>SXNM01000025.1 GCA_005777155.1 Pseudomonadota bacterium
GCCGCGCCTGCCGCCGCCGCGCCCGCCGCCGCCGCGCCCGCCGCCGCCCCTTCGACGCCTGGACGCAACGACGAGGCGTCGCGCGCCCTCGCCGCCCGGATCGCGAGCTTCTACGGCGGTGTCGAAGGCATGCAGGCGAGCTTCACCCAGGTGGTGCGCAAGAAGGGGCTCAAGAAGGGCATCCAGCGCAAAGGCACAGTCTGGCTGAAAAAGGGCAAGGTCATCCCGGCTGCCAAGGTCGGCGAGCCGCCAACGGTCGAGAACGGCCGCATGCGCTGGGACTACCCGGACCAGGAGGTCTTCTATTACTCCGACGGCGACATCCTATGGACCTACGAGCGACGGGAGCGGGTCGCCCTGCGGTTGCCGGTCAAGGACAGCCGGCTCTACCAGGCCACCGGCTATCTGCTCGGCCAAGGCGACCTCGCCAAGGACTTCGACCTCCTGGCGGTGCCGTCGACCGTGCCCGGCACCCAGGCGCTCGAGCTGCACCCGAAGGACGGCACCGCGGTGATGCAGAAGCTGACGTTGGTGCTCGACGCCAAGAGCGGCGCGGTCGTTGCGTCCATCCTCATCGACCCGCTCGGCGACTCGACGTCTCTGTTCTTTAAGGACTTGACTTACGGCCCGCAGCCCGACGACCGCTTCGCCTGGAAGCCGCCGGCCGGCGTCTCGATCCGCACCCCCTAGACGCGCAACGCTCGGGGTGCTGAGGGCGGAAAGTGGGGCGCGGCTCCGGTCACAGAGGCTCGGACACTCGCGCTTTCACCCGCGGAGTGGCGCCGAAGCCACGCGAGGCAGACGGCTCGCGACGCGGCCATGGATCACGGGTCGTGTCGCTGTCGCTCGGTTGCGGCCGGTGACGGCAAGCCATGAGCGCGCCCGGCGAGGCCGATCGTCGCGTGGCGCTGTGCAGCAAGTGTGCGCCTTGGTGCTTGGCGCTAGGAGAGACAAGTGGCTCAGCGAAAGTCGGGGCCGCCTCGTCGCGTCGTGGCGCGGCGGTCGACCATTGACGGCCCGGGGCGCTGGCGTCAGGCTGCGGTCCGAACAACCGCTGGCGGTGCGCGGCTTCGCGACGGTCGGCGGCGCTTCGCCGGAGGCCAGCGATCTCCTTCCGCACACCAGCGCGCCATGACCACGCGAGGTCGGCCGCCAGCGCCCTGCGCTTGCTGTCCGGGCTGACGCTCGCGCTGTGCCTTGGGCTTTCGGCGCCGCTGCGGGCCGCGCCTCGCCTTGCGCCAGCGCTGAACGCCCACAGCCACGCGCCGGTAGCGCTCAGCGGCGACGGCGTCTTGCTGCCCAGCATCGTCGCCCCACTGCCGCTCGGCGCGAGCACGCCGGCGCACGACCTCTCCGTCCACGCCGATCTCGGCTATGGCCGGCGGGGCTTGTCATTCTCGAGCCGCGCCGACGGCACCCGCCGGGTCCAGGTGATTCACGGCGACCTCGCCCTCTTGAACGTCGGCGGCGGCGCCTGGATCGGCCCGTGGGGCGTCGACGCCATGCTGCCGATCGCGCTGCTGATTCGCGGTGGCGGCCCCAACCTCGTCGACGTCAGCCCGGCCCTGGCGCCGACGCCGGGCGATCTGCGTCTGGGCCTGCGGCGGCGCCTCGTTAGCGTGAGCTGGGCGGACCTGGGTCGCGTCGACGCCGGCGCCCGCGCCCAGTGGTCAGCCCCGACGGCTGGCGCGTCGTCGTGGCTTGGTTCGGGCGGCGCGCGGCTCGACCTCGGGCTGCTGGCGGGATGGCGCCGCGGCGCGCTGTTCGCGGACCTGGAGCTTGGCGCGCTGCTGCGTCCGGTCGCCGCGCTTGAGATCGACGAGGTCGATCCCGCCTCCGGCGCGGTGCGACGCGACGCTGCCGGCAATCCTCTGCGCCAGACGGCCCTGGCTAGCGGCAGCCGCCTCGTCAGCCGCCTTCGCCTCGGCGGCGTGCTGCCATGGCGCGCCCTGCAGGTGGCGCTCGAAGCCCAGGGCCAATGGGACGTCGCGGCGGCGGCGACTGCTGGCCAGTGGCTCGGCGACAGCGTGCTCAGCGCCGAGCTGCCGCTGCAACGCGGCGCTTTTCGGCTTTTTGCTGCGCTCGGCGGCGCGGCGACCAACTCGTGGGGCAGCGCGCAGCTGCGGGCCCTCGTCGGCCTTCGGCTGCGGCCCGGGGCGCTACCGGCTGACAGCGACGGCGACGGCCTCGACGACCGCGATGACGCCTGCCCCAGCTCGGCCGAAGACCGCGACAGCTTTCAAGACGCCGACGGATGCCCTGATCCCGACGACGACGGCGACGGCGTGGCCGATGGCGACGACCGCTGCCGGCTGGAGGCCGAGGACCGCGACGGCTTCCAAGACGCCGACGGCTGCCCCGACCCCGACGACGACGCTGACGGAGTCCTCGATGGCGGCGACGCCTGCCCGCGGCCAGCGCAGGGTGCAGCCACCGCCGAGAGCGCCGAAGACCGCGATGGCCACGCCGACCACGACGGCTGTCCGGACCCCGACAACGACGGCGACGGCATCTTGGACGCCGACGACCTCTGCCCAGACAGCCGCGAGGCGATGAACGGTCACGACGACGGCGATGGCTGCCCAGATCGGCTACCGCCGGCGGCGGCGCAAGAGGTCGAAGGTCGGCTGCTGGTGGCGCGGCCGATTCGCTTTGAGGTCGGCGGCAACGCGCTCCACGTCGAGGGCCGGGCCGTGGTGGCGCAAGTCGCGGCCTATCTGAAGGCGCACCGCGACATCCGTGGGCTGGAGGTGGTGGTCCACGGCGATGACACCGGCACACCGGCGCAGCGGCTGGCGACGACCCAGGCGCGCGCAGAGGCGGTCAAGGCGCACTTGGTCGCAGTCGGCGGTCTGGAGGCGCACCAGGTTATCGCTCGCGGGGCGGCCGACAAGGAGCCGATCGCCAGCAACGCCGACGCCGTTGGCCGCGCACGCAACCGCCGCGTCGAGCTGCGCGTCGTCGGCGTCGCGGCGAGCGCCCCTGCCGCGGCGGCGCCAGAGGGAGCGTCACCCGACGGCGCCGCGCCCGCGCCCAGCGCCAGACCTGCGCCCGCAAATCCAGGTCCCGACAGGTTGCCTGGGCGAGCTCAACGCCGCCGCTGAAGGCTTGAACGCGCGCTGCACGCCGTCGCTGAATCCCATCCGGCTGGCTGGGAGCGCGTTGCCAGTGGATGCGGCTCCTGATACGCTACCGTCAGCGAAGTCCAGCGCCCGGCCGCCAGCCCTGGCGGACTCTGGCCTCGTAGGTGACCTCGTCTCTTGAGCCAGGCGGCGCAGGCCGCCGAATGGAATGCCCATGCGCCCGCTGTACCGCCCACTCGCCTCGTCTGCGCTCTTGCTCACCTTTCGCCCGCACCGGGGCCTGGGTGCGGGTCTCGGGCCCTGGCTGACTGGCTGCCTCGCTGTCGCCCTGGTGTTCAGCGCCTGCTCAGATCCCGTCGAGGACGCCGACAGCGGCGGCGGCGGCGGCGCCGTGGACACGGTCGAAGAGACCGGCGGCGGCTCGGACAGCGCAGGAGACACGGTCGAGGTCGACACGTCTGGCTCAGACAGCGCCGTCGCGGAGACGACGGACGCCGGGTCGGACGCCGCAGACGTCAACGCCGACACCGCCGAAACGACGGATATCCCCTGCAACAATGACCAGTACTGCACGACCGCGCTGGCCGGCACCCTCAAGCCCTGCCAGACCGCCGTGTGCGATCAAGGCAGCGGCAAGTGCAAGCCCGTGCAGAAGTCGGGTACCTGCTGCACCGACGTCGACTGCAACGACGGCGCCGAGTGCACGCTCGACAAGTGCGACCTCGCGACCAACGTCTGCGAGCACAAGGCAAAGCCGAATTGCTGCGCTGGGCAGCTCACCCTGCTCGACGTCGGCTTCGAACAGAACGCCTTCGAGGGCTTCGGCGCGGTCGAAGGTGCCTCGAACGGCAACGTCAAGTGGCAGCTGACCACCAACCGGTCCCACACCGGCAAGAACTCGCTCTACCTCGGCAACGCCTGCAAGACCTACGACAACTCGATGCTCGAGACCAACGGCTGCGTCGCCGGCGGCAACCCGAAGCCGGTGGTGTCCAAGCTCAACAGCGCCGAGGTGATCATCCCGGCCGGCAAGCAGGCGCTGGCCCACTTCTGGGTCTGGATCGCCGCCGAGAAGATGTTCGCAGACGCGCTGCCGGTCGGCCAGTGCCCGCAGGGCTGCCCCAAGGGCGCGTCCTGCGTGAAGCTGCTGCCCGATCCAGGCGACCTCTGCCTGCCCGAGAACGACGTCTTGCGTGTCTTCGTCGACGCCGCCGGCGCCACTGGCGCGGATCCGGTGTGGGTGTCGACCGAGGTCAAGAAGTCGACCACAGGTTGGCACCACGTCAGCATCAACTTGGCGCAGTTTCAGAAGTCGGGCAGCGACACCGCCATCAAGCTGCGCTGGGAGTTCGCCGCCAACGACGTGCAGAACGAGCACGAGGGCGTCTACCTCGACGACGTGACCATCGAGACGCTCTGCGCCAACGACGACACGCTGTGCGACCTCAACAAGGCCTGCAAGGACGACGGCAACCCTTGCACCGCCGACATCTGCACCTACTTCGTCAACGACAAGGCCCAAGGTCTCTGCTTCTACCAGCAGACGCCTGGATGCTGCGTCACCGCCGGCGACTGCAACGACAAGAACGACTGCAGCGTCGACGGCTGCGCCAAGAACGACGGCGCCGCGCAGGGCACCTGCAACCACACCCCAGACGCCAGCAACCCGGCCTGCTGTCAGCCGGTCTCCCTCGCCAGCGACAATTTCGACGGCGGCTCGATCGCGACTTGGCAGCACCTCGGCGCCAACTCCAAGTCGGTGGTCTGGCAGCTGAGCAGCAAGCAGGCCAAGAGCGGCAAGTCCAGCCTGTTCTTTGGTAACGCCGCCACCGACGGCTACGACGATCCAGTCCTCGGCAACGCCAAGGGTCCGAAGGGCACCATCTGCGGCAAGCCGACCAAGCTGATGGCAGGTACGGTCTACAACAACGCGACCTTTCAGCTGAAAATGAAGACCGAGTGGTCCGGTCAGCCCAAGGCGAACTACAAGAACCCGCCGGCACCGGACAAGTCTAGCGTCAAGCTCGACGAGCTGCGGGTGGAGGTGCTGGAGCCGACGGGCCTCAAGACCGTCTGGTCGTCGGATGTTGTGTTCGGCACGACCGAGGATCAGTGGGTGCCGATCATCGTGCCGCTCGACAAATACGGCGGCCAGCAGGTGAGCATCTGCTTCACCTTCGACGCCGGCGACGGCCTCGGCAATACGCTCGGCGGCCTGTGGATCGACGACTTCGCGATCGACGTCGCCTGCACCAAGCAGGTGTGCCTGACCGACGAGCAGTGCTCGGCCGAGTGCGGTACCTGCGGCATACCGACCTGCGAGTCTGGCGCCTGCAAGTGCGAGAAGAAGGCGAATTGCTGCACCGGCAACGCCGACTGTGACGACTCCGACAAGTGCAGCAGCGACAGCTGCGTGGAGGGCGTCTGCAAGTACACCGTCGGCGACCCGAAGTGCTGCTCGGACAAGACCGGCGACAAGTCGCTCTACAGCGAGGGCTTCGAGAAGAGCAACGGCAAGCTGCCTACGGGCTGGAAGGCCAACAAGCTCAGCGGCCAAGCGCCATTCGGCGGCGCGCCGTACGACCAGAACATCACGTGGAACGTCTCGCCGCTGCAGCAGAAGAGCGGCGCTTTCGCGCTGTGCTTCGCCGACGTCAACGGCTTCATCAATGGCGGCACGAACGTCCCGGCAGGCAAGGCGCTGTCGCCGACCTTCAAGGTCCCGATCAACGGAACCGTGGTGGTCAACTTCGACCTGCGCCTGTCAACGGAGTGGGACGACTTTCCCTTCAAAGCCTTTGACTTCGCCGTCGATCAGCTGGTGGTCTACGTCGTCGACACCGCGGAGGCTGACGCCAAGAAGGCGCGCACGCTCATCTGGGACAGCTACTCGATCGGTGGCTCGACCAAGAAGCAATGGCGCAACGTGGTGGCGGCTATCCCCGAGAAATTGGCCGGCAAAGAGGTGCGGTTGGAGTTCTTCTTTGACTCCGGCAACCCCAACAACAACAACACCTACAATGGCCCTTGCGTCGACAACATCGCGGTCGAGACGTGGTGCGCGAAGCCCGCCTGCATCTCTGACGGCGACTGCGCGCCGCAGACCCCAGACACCTGCAAGGCCTACGTCTGCAGCAAGGCGGACGGAAAGTTCGCCTGCGGCATCACCGCCAAGGGCGGCGAGGGCTGCTGCACGCCGATCGTGCCGCTGCCGAGCGAAAACGGCGAGGGTGGCTCGCTGGTCAAGTGGACGGGCACCAGCACCAGCACCACCGCCAAGTGGCAGGTCATTGGGCACAAGTACCTGAACGGCGCCAAGGAGATCTACTTTGGCGATGCCGGCGCCTTGAACTACGCCACAGGCAGCAAGAAGGCATGCAACGTCGACGCCGAGTGCGCGAGCGGCGAGAAGTGCGCGGGCTCCATCGGCAAGAAGATCTGCGGCACGGCGGTCGCCGCTGAGCTGACCAGCGATGCGTTCAAGCTCTCGCTGGACGCCAACAAGGGCGCGCAGTTGCGCTTCAAGATGTACGTGGACATCGAGCCCACTTTCGAGACGTTCCAGATCTGGGTGACCACCCAGGACGGCAACGACAAGCAGAAGATCTGGGACCGCGACAACGTCTCGGACATGGGCACCTCGCAGTACAAGCTCGTGGTCGAGAAGGTGATTGACATCAAGGCCTTCAAGACTGGCGAGGACCTTCGCCTGCGCTTCAAGTTCGACTCAGTGGACTCGAGCAAGAACCAGCTGTTTCAAGGCATCTTCCTCGACGAGATCGTGGTCGAGGAGCCCTGCAAGGACTAACACCGCCGTTTCTTTCAGGTTGCGCGCCGCCTGCCTGCGCGCTTCTCTGCGAGGCAGCGCCGTTGGATGTGGCGCTTGGCTGTGAGCGCTGTGTGGCCGCGCGTGGGATCAGATCGATGGCAAGCTTGCATGATCAGAGCTTCAACCGAGAGGCCTGGGTCCGGCTCGGCTTGGTGGCGGTGGCGGTCCTTGGAGTCGGCGGGCTCATCTTTGGGTCGGTAGTCGCGCATCGCCGGTTGGTCGAGGTGCCACGTCTGCTGGAGGCGCGCCACAGCGAGCCGGTTGGCAACCCTGGGCGCGTGACGACGCAGATCGCCCAGTTGGGCGCCGAGGCCGTTGAGACGTTGACCGACGACGTCCGCGACACCAAGCGGCCCGCTAGCGAGCGCCGAAAGTCGCTGGAGGTGCTCTCCGGCATCGACGACGCGCGTGTACTGCCCTTGCTCGGCGAGGCCCTGCAGAGCGAGGACGTTGGCCTGCGGTTGGCGGCGGTCGCTGGCGTGGCGCGTCACGGCAAGCCGGCGGGCGCGGAGCTGCTGTGGGCGTTGCTGCCGAAGGTCGATGAGTGGCAGCGGCAGCGGGTCATCATCGCGTTGGGCCTGGTCGCCACTGGCGATCACGTCGCCAAGTTGGTGGCGAGCGCAGCGGCGACGAGCGGCGACGAGCGCGTCCTATTTGCCTGGGCGGCGGGGCAGGCCCAGCGACGCAGCACTGACCTCGACCAGATCGGTCGCCTGCCGCCGGCGCCGCCGCCGCAAGATGACGACGACGAGCGGCGCATCCAGGCCGAGGTGGATGCGGTCTTGGCTAGCCTCGCCGCTGGCGAAGCGCTGGCCGAGAACGGCCTCAAGCTGGCTCGGCTGACGGCGATTGAATTCGGAACCTGGGATCAGGCTCACCAGATCTCCTACCAGACGATCGCCGTGCGTGGCCCGATGGCGCTGCGCGGCGGCGCGCGGATCGAGCGTGATCGGCCGAGTGAGCTGCAAGGTTTAGAATTGAAGCGCGTCCCGGCCAGCAGCAGGGTAGAATAGCGTGTGAGCCGCTGCGGCCGTAGCGTCGGTCGCGGTGGGTGCAGCCTGCCAAGCGCGCGAGACGGCAAACCGAGGAGGCAACGTGGCGCGGGTACTCTTGATCGACGACGACTTCCGCCTCGGGAACTTGCTTGAGCGGTTGTTGCGCCCCGAGGGATTTCACGTCGAGCTGGTCACCGATGGGCTGCAGGGAGCCAAGCGCGCCTCGACCGAGGTGTTCGATTTGGTCATCCTCGACGTGATGTTGCCTGGCCTAGACGGCTTTGAGGTGTTGCGCCGCGTCCGCCAGTCGTCTGATGTGCCGATCATCATGCTGACCGCCAAGGGCGCGGAGAACGACCGGGTGGTCGGCTTGGAGTTGGGTGCCGATGACTACCTGGCCAAGC
>SXNM01000239.1 GCA_005777155.1 Pseudomonadota bacterium
ATCCGCTATAGCAGCCTGAGCCAGCTCAGCGGTGGTGCGCGGCGCACGCTGCGGCCCCGCACGGCGGTCTATGGCGGCCTCTTGACGGTGGTCCTGGTCGTCTTCGCCTTGGCTGCACACGGTCGCAAGCTGTTGGAAGTCCAAGTCGTTCGGGCGGCTGGTGTGGGCGTGGCGACGTTGCAAGATGGCAAAGTGGTCAACCACTTTCGGGCCAAGCTGGTCAATAAGCTCGATACGCCGATCGCGGTCTCGGTGCGACCGCAGCAGGGCTACGAGTTTGTGGTGCCGCTGCGGCCATGGCCTGTGCCGGCCGGCCAAACAGCGACCATGGAGATCTTTGTCAGACGTGACCTCGGGCTGTTTGCGCCAGGCGGCGCCGACCGGGTGCTGTTCGTGTTCGAGCACGATGGCGAAGAGATCGGACGGCAGCGAGCGCCGCTGCTCGGGCCTGGCAAGGCCGCTGCGGCGGCGACGGGGGGCCGCTAGATGGCAGACAGCGCTTTGCACACCGCGGTCGCAGCTGGACGCGTACCGCCGAAGGGCGGCGCCTCACTGGCACTCGGCTTGGTGTTTGGCTTCCTCGGCCTATCGGTCGTGGTCCACGCCGTTGCGGTCACCTACGCGCTCACCAGCCCTCAAGAGCTGGTGAGGAGCGATTACTACGAGGCCGGCGAGCGCCACGATCGGGAGCTCGCGGCGCGGCGCCTCGGCCTGGACCCCGCGGTCCGCCGTGGGTCAAATGGGGCGCTCTCGGTCACGCTCAGCGGAGCGCCTCTCGAGGTCGCCGGGGCGCCCGCCACGTTGCGCTGGCAGCGGCCCGCTGCGGCGGCGGCAGATCGAGCGGTGGCGTTGGCGCCAACGTCCGTGGGCGCCAAAGCGCGCGCCACTATGCTCGCCGCTGCCGGCACCGCGGCATCTGTGGGCGGAGTCCCCGAGGGGCAAGCTGGGCAGGCAATGGACACCGTCGAGGCGCGTTGGCACAGCGCCCCACTGCCGGCCATTCCGCCGGGCGCCTGGGATCTCCGTTTGGAGGTGGGCGGTACGCACCCCGTCGCCGTCGAGCTCGCTGTCCATGTCGACGCCAACGGCACGGTGCGGGCGCGCAAACGCGGCGCGGCTGGCGGTGAACAACCATGACGCCGGTGGCGTCGCTGGCGTCTGCGGCTACGACGCCCATGGCCGACGGCCACGTCTTGGCCGCGCTCGGGCTCGCCTGGGTCGCCGGGCTGCTCGGTAGCGGCCACTGTGTGGGCATGTGTGGCCCCTTCGTCGGCTTCGCCGGGACGCTGCGTCGCGGCGCGTGGCAAGCGAGCGCTGGCTACCAGGTCGGGCGACTGACGGCCTACCTCGGCCTCGGCGTCCTCGCTGGCGTGACGTCGGAGCTGCTGGCCCGCGCTGCCGACCTCTTGGCGCTACAGCGGGCGCTCGCGATGGCCACCAGCGCCACAATGGTCGCGGTCGGAGTCGGCACGGCCCTCGGCACCGGCCAGACGGGCCGCGTCGGCCGCGCCTGGGCGGGCGTGTTGCAGTCCGCAAGCGCCATCGCACGCGCCGCCGGCCCAAGGGCCGGGCCGTATCTGCTCGGCGTATCGGCCAGCCTGCTGCCGTGCGGATTCCTCTGGAGCTTTGCGCTGGCCGCCGCCGCCACGGGCAGCATGCCGACCGCCCTCGCGACCATGCTCGGCTTCTGGCTCGGCACGGCGCCGGCGCTCCTCGCCGCTAGTTGGCTCGCCGGGCGTCTGGGCCAGGGCAGGGGACGCGGCGCTAGGCGCTTGGTCGGTGTCGCCCTGATTTGCCTCGGAGTCCTTGGCGTCGTCAGCCGCTGGGGCCGCGAGCCGTCGCCGCCCGCGAGCGGCGAGCCCGCTTGCTGCCACTGCGCCGACCCGAGCGGCTGAGGCACCCCGCGAGGCGGTACACCACGCCCGTCGTCTCCCTTTGCGCCTCCAGGCATCAGCGCCTGGGCCACCACGCCGACGCGTTCGCGCACCCCCGCCTGCACCCCGTCCACTCACCGATGAAGCCCCGGCGGCGCCCAATGCGTACCGGCCACGCCTGCCGCGCCACACATCGGCTGGCGATAGCCACCGCGCCACTAATGCGTCGCGCCGGCCCATAGGCCGAATCGAAGCGTCTGCCGCAGCGATCGCGACCAAGATCGAAGCGCTCCCGAGCCTGTCACCTACGGTCGCTTAGTTGTGACAATGTGAGTCTGCGCTGTTCCGCAGAAACAACAGCGCAACCCGCGAACTCCGGGCCACCCATTGGCCGGCGAAGGCGACACTGCGGGGCACTGAGTCCACACCCCAAAATTGCCACTTGACATGGCGCGTCTGGCGACCCCTAGTGGTCGTCGAGACCGCTATCTCGGGATCTCAGGCGCTTGCAGTGAGGTCTACATCATCTCGATCGCCGACTTCCGTGTTGTCGCAAAGCAGGGCCGGCACCAGAGCTGGATCGCGTTGGCCGCGCTCGCCGTTGCCTGCGCATCTCCAGCGCCAGGCGACGACGGCAGCGCCGATGGTCAGGCGGCGAGCGCCGGAGAGACGCAAGGATCACATGGTGATAGCGCCGCCGGCGGTGGCGCAGGCACCGGCACCGGCACTGGCTCGGGCGCAGGTGGCAGCGGCGGCTGGTGGGGCAACGTCCCTGACGGCCCCGGTGGCGGCGGTGGCTCTGGCGGCGCGGGCAACTCCGGTGGCGAAGGCGGCTCCGCTTCCGGGGGCTCGGGTGGCAGCGGCTCGGGCAGCGGCAGCGGCTCGGGCGGCGCCAGCGGCAGCTCAGGTTCCGGGGGCTCCGGCGGCAGCGGTTCAGGCG
>SXNM01000240.1 GCA_005777155.1 Pseudomonadota bacterium
GACCGTGTCGCGTGACCGCGACACCGCCGGACGGAAAATGCGACGGATCTCATCAGCCTCAATGGGCGAGATGCGCGAGAAAGCCGAATAGCGCTTGCCCTGGTCGGTCAGGCGCTTGACGAGGTCGCGGGTCTCAATCCTGAGCTCCGACGCCAGTTCCTCGATCTTCATGGTCGGAACCGTCACGGTCTCGTCTCCCTGTCGCCCCTGCGGGGCAACGTCGACGCCAAGGCGCCATGTCGGTCCTCGGTGTCGTCAGACAAGCGCTGAATGAGCGCCTGCATCGATAGAAGGCGCGCGTCAGCGCCTAGATCCAGCCGTCGCCGCTGCAGCCCGGCGCGGCGCGCTACTGCCCAGCGACGCGTCACTTCTGCCGCCTGCGACAGCAACGCCCCTGCGTCGGCGCCCAACGGCAAACCGAGGCGACGAATTCGCAGCGTCAACTCCACACAGCGCCGCCGCGGGCAGGTCACGACGCCGCGTCCCTGCAGACCGACGTCGGCCGACGCAGCCGCGCCGGCGCCACTCGATGCCTGCGCAAACGTCCGCCGCTGGCCAGCGCGAACCGCACCAGCGCGGCCATCCAGTGCCGGCGAAGCGAAGACGGCGCCGCCGACGCAATGCAGGCGCAACAGCTCCTGCACCGGCCGCCGCGCGCGACATCCCTTGCAACTCCGCACCATCATGGACCGTTCCGCCAACGCTGCCACTCCTCTGTCCCTCCGCCGGCGCTGTGCGCCGATCGGATGCCTCTCAAGCGCGCGAAGCAGCCGCCCCGCGCCCCGCGCTCTTCGTCGCTACGCCGACGGCGACTCCGAGGCGCGGGAGGCCCGCTCCTCGCTCGAGGCGCTCTGCGCCACCGCCGACGACAGGGCGTGCGCGGCGGCCTGGGCCCGCGCCTCGTCCTCTCTGGCGCGCCGCACCTCTTCCTCGCGCCGCGCCTTGACCTCGTACGCGATCTGCTGGATCTCCAAGGCCATGTCGTGGGAGATGCCCGGAATCGTGGCCAGATCCTCGGTGTGCGCGTTCAGCAAGTTCTCTGGGCTGTGGTAGCCGAGCTTGAAGAGGTAGCCGATCAGGCTCTCGTCGAGGCCCTCGACCTCGATGAGCTCCTCTGCCAAGGCCTCCTTCATCAGCTCGATCTTGCCCTCGGAGTGGATGTCGATGCGCCATCCGACCAGCTTGCTGGCAAGGCGGACATTCTGACCGCGGCGACCGATGGCGAGGCTCAGTTGGTCGTCCGGCACGATCAGCTCGATGGTCTGGTTGTCCTCGTCGATCAGGACGCGGCTGACCTCGGCCGGCTGGATGGCGTTGCAGACGAACTTCGCGACGTCCGGCGACCACGGCACGATGTCGATCTTCTCGCCGCGTAGCTCCTGAACCACCGCCTGGACGCGTGAGCCCTTCATGCCGACGCAGGCGCCGACCGGATCGACGTCCGAGTCACGCGACGCCACCGCGATCTTGGCCCGCTCACCCGGCTCGCGCGACACCGCCATGATGCGGACGATGCCCTCGTAGATCTCCGGGACCTCGAGCTCGAACAGCTTCTCAATCAGGCGATCGTCGGTCCGGCTGAGCACGATCTGTGGGCCACGGCTCTCGCGCTTGATGTCCTTGACGTAGGCCTGCACACGATCGCCAGCACGGTAGCTCTCGCGCGGCATCTGCTCGCGCAGCGGCAGCACCGCCTCGGCGCGCCCCAGGTCGACGATCACGTTGCCACGCTCGAAGCGGCGCGTGATTCCGGTGACCAGCTCGCCCTTGCGATCCTTGTACTCGTTGAAGACGACGTCGCGCTCGGCGTCGCGCACCCGCTGCATGATCACCTGCTTGGCGGTCATGGCGGCGATGCGACCGAACTGCTGGCGCGCGGTCTTGACGTTGAGGATGTCGCCGTATTTGCGATCTTCTTCCTCGGCGCGGTCGCGGTCCTTGTCGAGGTAGAAGATCTGGAAGCCGAGCTCGTCGTCGAACTGCACGTCCGAATCGACCAGCATCGCCTTGGAGATCGCGAGCTCGCGTGCGGCGTCGCGCACCTCGTCGTCGCCAACGACGATGAGGTACATCATCAGCTCGACGTCGCCGCTCTCGACGTTGAAGGTCGCCTCAAGCTCGCGCTCTTGACCGAAGGTCTTCTTGGCCGCGGACAGGATGGCCTGCTCCAAGGCTTCGACGAGCACCGCCCGATCGATGCTCTTCTCTTTGCTGACCTGGTCGATGATTTGGTTGAGGCTGCCGGCCATCATTGCCATCACTCCTTCGCGGCGACGCCCGCTGGCGCCGTCTCGTCAGACGCCACCGCGTCTGCGTCCATGCTCTGTGCCATGCCGGCCCTGCGGCCGAGCTGCTCCCATTGTTCAACGGTCGGGTCGAGGTTGGCCCGCTGCACGATCGACAGCGCGATCAGCCTCTGCTGGCCACCGCCGACGTCGATCAGCACTGCCGCCTCGTCAGCGGCGGCTCCGGCCACAGGCGCAGAGCCAGCCGCTGCCGCGTGGGCGCCTTGGGTGGTCACGGCCACCAAGTCGCCGATCACCGTCTCGCGGCCGCCGCCATGACGCAGGTCCTGCTGCAGCTGCAAGCGCGCTCGGACGCCGACAAAGCGCTCCATGTCGGCCGCGTGGCGCAGCAGTCGCTTGCTGCCGGGGCTCGACACCTCCAGGTCCCAGGCGCCTGGGATTGGGTCGTCGGCCTCCAGGACCGTGCTGATCTTGCGGCTCACCGTGGCGCAGTCTTCGATATCGACCAGTCCCTGGTTGGGGAGACGATCGACAAAGACGCACAGTCGAATGCCGCCGCCGGAGCGCAGCATCCGGAACTCGATGAGGTCCAGCCCCGCGGCCCCCACCACCTCGGCGATCTGGGTCTCCAGGGCGGCCTCGAGGCCCACTCTGGAGCGCGGCGGCCGTGGCGCAGCCGCCTCGCCGTCCTCGGGCCGAGGCGCGGTGCTTGGCCGGGCCGCCTGGGGGCCTCCCACCGCACGCGCCCCCGCAGGCCGCGAGCCAACACCAGCGCCAACGCGCCCCGCGGTCGCGCCTCGCGATGATGCCTGGTTGTCCGCTTTCCGCTTCAAAGTGCCTGTCCTGCTGAGTGCTGCCTGGGTCTCTGCGTCTCTGCGTCTCTGCGTCTCTGCGCCTCTGCGCCTCTGCGCCTCTGCGCCCCTTCTCCCGTCGCCGTCCTCTCCGCCTGAGACCGCTCACTTGCCCTGAGCGCCGGGCGACCGCTTCGGGTTCGCTCAGCGCTGCGACGTCGCCCCGACCGACCACTGCCGGCTGGGCGCTCGCCGAGCGCACAAGCCCCCACGCGCCGATCCCCGCTTCGCGAGGTCGACTGCCGGGAACCCTAGAGGCTGCAGGCAGGTCGATCGGCGGCCTGGCTCCCTGTGGCGGGGGCTAGGCTGGGCCCGGTGCGCGCCTAGGGCGCTCTACCGGGGGGCGGCGGGGCTGACCCCGACGCTGGCTCGTGGCGGCGTGGAGACGCACGCTAGGCGCGTTCCTGTCTCGCCGTGGGACCCGCCTCGCGTCTAGATCGGCCTTCTGGCGCGATCTTCGGGATCCCGGAGCTTGGAGGCGGCACCCGGGATCGAACCGGGGATGGAGGATTTGCAGTCCTCTGCCTTACCACTTGGCCATGCCGCCCTCGCGGGCGGCGGCTAGATAGCTGAACCGAGCGTGGCGGTCAAGCGCTACAGAGACGTCGACTCGACGCGGAACGCGCCGCCGCAAGCGCTGTCACGTCGGAGCGTGATCGGTGTCGGCATGCGCGTCGCCGCTTTGACGAAGAGCTTTACCCGCTCATGCACGGGCGCTAGCTCGCTGGGGTCGCGGCGGGCGATGTCGAAGCTGCTAGGGTCGGCCGCGTCGCGCAGATAGATCTTGGCGTTGCGGCGGATCTGGCGCCAGCCGTACTGCCGCAGGCTGGTGTCGAGGATCGGGGTCCCCTTGCGCTCGCTGTGGATCAGCTCGAGGAACTCGGCGAAGCGCTGCTCCTCGCTCTCGGCGTCCGCAGCGTCGGGCAAGATGGCGAGCGCAAAGAGCGCGGCGAGGCAGGCCTGCGCTTCAGCGAGTGGGGCGACCGGAGGCCGAAAGGCGGCGCTGGCCTCGGGCTCCGACGTCGCGGCGCTAGGCTTGGGCGGCGGCGGCGCTTCTGCCTTGGGCGCTGCATCGATCGGGCCGATCGCGCTGTTCCGCAGCGCCTCCTCCAGCGCCGCAATGCGCGCCTCCAGGGCGGCTAGTCGCGTGTTCACCGCATCGGTCTGATTCGAAGCATCCGTCTGATCGCCTGCCGCCATTGCGCCCACCTCGGCTCCGTCACGCAGCTCGTCGACGCGTCCGCCGCGCCGCCGGCAGCGCCGACGATGCGCCGACCGTACCAGGATGGGCGACAATGCCCAACCCCGTAGCGCTCCCTCGCCCAGCCGCGCTGAAGCCAGCCCGGACTCGCGCGGCCCGTGGGTCGATGCGTCGCCGTATAGCAGCGACGTGTCGGCCCCGCAGCCGTGGTGCGCGGGTCGCCGGCGGCGGTGTCAGTGGGCGCTACTTGCCGGCCTGCAGCCTCGCCAGGCAGAGCAGGTGATCGGCGGCCGAGAGGACCTGGAAATCCGGCGCTACCTGCGGCTTGGGCTCGCGCGTCGCGATCTTGCGCGCAATGCCGCTTGACTCGACGCAGCCCTGCAGGGCCTTGAACAGCGGTGCCAGCGGCGACGGCGCCGGGGCGTCGATCGGGTCGAGGTGGTTGGTCAAGTTCTCTTCGCGGAAGCCGACTGGGATTTTGCCATCGACCTTGGGCGGGATGACCACGTCGGGGTGAACCCCCGTGACCTGGATGGTGTGGCCGGACGGCGCGTAATAGCGGGCCACGGTGAGCTTGACGTAGTAGTCGAGGTGCAGCGCCGGCTCAAAGAGCGTCTGCACGCTGGCCTTGCCGAAGGTGCGCAGCCCGACCACCAGGGCGCGGCCGTTCTCTTGCAGCGCTGAGGCGACGATCTCGCTGGCCGAAGCGGCGCCGTCGTCGACAAGTACCACCATCGGGAAGTCGTAGTCGTCCTTGTCGGGCTTGGCGTCGTAGACCTCTTCGGACTTGCCGGCGCGCGCCTTGTGCCGACTCTTGACGCTGACGATGCGCCCGCGCTCCAAGAAGAGGTCGGCGATGTCGATGGCGCGGTTGAGCAGGCCGCCAGAGTTGCGGCGCAGATCGAGGATCAGGCCCTTGAGCTTGCCGCCCGGAGCCTGCGCCGCCAACGTCTCGATCTCTGTACGGAGATCGCTGGTGCTGCGCGGCACGAACCCGGACATCTTGATGTGCGCCACGCCTTCGTACTCTGGCAGCAGCTTGCCGGTGACGTTCTTGATCGGGATGTGGGCGCGGACGATGCCGATCACCAACGGCTTGGGCTCGCCCTCGCGCTGCAAGGTCAGCTCCACGCGCGTATTCTTCTTGCCGCGGATCTTGTCGACCACTCGGCTCAGCATCCAGCCGCGGATGTCGACGCCATCGACCATCAAGATCTCGTCGCCGGCCCGCACGCCAGAGCGCCACGCCGGCAGATCCTCCATCGGGTTCTCGACGATCGTCCGCTTGTCGCGCTGCGTCAGCACGGCGCCGATGCCCTCAAACGAGCTGTCTTGGGTCTTGCGCGTCGATTCGTCCCACTGCTTGCGCGCGATGACGGCGGAGTGCGGATCGAGGGCGTAGAGATACGCCGCGGACGCCGCCAGCCAGCTCCGGTTGCTGTCGGGCAGGGCCACCCGCTTGCGGTCATCGGCGTCCAGCGGGAGCTCGTCGTAGAGGCCGGGCGGCGTCGCTGGAGCGGCCGCCTCCGCCGGCGCCACCTTGGCCACCGCAGCCTTGGCGCCGCCACCCTTCGCAGAGGACGGCGCAGAGGTCGCTGCGCCGGCCGCTGCGGTCGGTCCGGTCGCGCCCGCCGCGCCGCCCGGCGCCGAATCGCCCGCCGCGGCCTTGGCATCCGCCGATCCGCCGCCCGCGGCCTTGGCGTCGGCCGCCTCTTGGTTGGCGACCGGCGGCGGCAGCGGAGCCTGCAGGCGGGCCTGCACCTCCTTGCGCGCCGCCGGCAGGCGGGCATCGACCAGCGCGATCGCGCACAGGAAGTGCTTCCGCCCGAAGGAAATCGGCGTCCACGCCGAGCGGTAGGCGGCGTAGCGGCTGCGGGCGTCGGCGCGCAGCTTGGCGATCTCCTCGTCGGTCAGCCTGCGGTCCGGCATCTTCTTCTCGTGGTACTTGAGCCAAGCGCTGCCTGGGATGCGGTGCAGCACAACGCCTGGGATCGTCTCGCCCTCGCAGACGAAGGGCTCGGTCTGGCCGTCGAGTCGCCCCTCTTCGTCGGCGTGGCCCTTGCGTGCCTGCAGGAACGACTGTGGCAACAGCTCGAGATCGGGCTCCAGGACACCGAGCGCCCCATTGGCGGCGGCGACCCATGCGCGCTGCAGGTCGACCTTGTCGTCGATGTAGTAGGTCGTGACGTAGTCGATCACCTCGTCGAAGTTCTGGACGTCGAATTTCACGCCCTTCCAGTAGTCGATGTCGTCCTCGTCGTCCGCATCGTCCTCATCCTGGCCGTCGGCGACCCCGGTCCGCTTGCGCGCTCCGTCGTCGGCGGCGAATGCCTCGTCGCCGGCGGAGGCCAGCTCAGCGGGGCTCGACCTGCCCGCGTTCGCCCGCGCCGCGCCCGCGGCCGGCTCCTCGTCGCTGCTGGCCGGCTCCGCGCCTCTGCCGCAGGCTGCCGCGATGGCGAGCGCCGCCACCAGCGCCGCC
>SXNM01000241.1 GCA_005777155.1 Pseudomonadota bacterium
CGTGGCGCTCGCTGAGCGCAGTGGCGTCGGCCAGCGGCGCCAGCAGCAGGCCACGCAGCAGCCGGCTTCCCGCGGCGGTCGCGCAGCGGTCGAGGACGCCGATGAGCGCGCCGTGCGGGCCCCCGCCGCGGCTGCTGGCGATGAGCTCTAAGTGCTGAATCGTCTCGCGGCCGAGGCGCAGCTGGGGCACCTCATCGAGCGGCCGTGGCAGCGAGAGTAAGCCGAGCGCCGCCGGCCGCAGCTCGGCGAGGTAGGCCCGCAGCAGCGCGAGGGCCAGGGCCGCCGGGTCGTCGCGAGCGGCACGGCGGGCCTCGGGCTCGGGGTCGCGCTCGGTCTGCAGCGTCGAACGCAACGCGACCACCCCGGCAAGGCGGGGCAAGAGGCCGCGGGAGATCAGCACCTCGCGCGCCTCGCAGCGCCCGAGCAGAACGTCGAGCGCGCTCGGGTGGGGCAGCGCGCCGACGCGCAGGGCGCCGGTGGAGACGTCGGCCAGTGCGACGCCAAGCGAGACACCAGAGCCACCGGCGACCGCGACGAGGTGGTTGGCTCTGCGGGCGTCCAGCGCTTCAGGTTCAAGCGCGACGCCGGGCGTGATGACCCGCTGGACGCCGCGCTTGACGATACCGCGGACCAGCCGCGGGTCTTCGAGTTGCTCGACGACAGCGATGCGGTGACCCGCCCCAATCAGCCGCTCGACGTGCGGCTCCATCGAGAAGTGCGGGAAACCACACATGGGGATCGGCCGTGGGTCACGCTTGTTGCGCGACGTCAGGGTCATGTCGAGCAGCGGCGCCACGACCAGCGCGTCCTCGAAGAACAGCTCATAGAAGTCGCCGAGGCGGAAGAAAATCAGGCAGTCTGGGTGGCGGCGCTTGGCGTCGAGCACCTGCCGCATCACAGGCGTCTGCGCGGCGGGGTCGGCCTCGCTTGAGGTCAGCCAGTGCACGGCGCCCGACACCGGCTCACCTCGCGCTGCGACGCCGGTCGCCGGGGCGGGATCGGCGCCGCCCGCCTCTGTTCGCGCCTCCGGGTCGACAGCGGCCTCGGCCTCGGCCATCGCCTAGCGCCCCGCGGTGCAGTGCAGGACGCGCTCCAGCGTCGGTCCCTCGCTCTCGCCTGGAGTGGCTGCCGGGCACGCCACACTCTCCAGCCAGCGCCAACCGGTGTCGGCCCGGGCGATGATCTCTGCCGTCGCGCCGCGGGCGACCGTGCTGCAACTGCGCGCCGCCGTACCAGATCGCAGCACCTCCGGCTCGAGTCGTCCGTTGATCAACACCTCGACCGCCGCCAGCTCTCCACCGCAGGTGTCGGCCTCGACCAGAATCTGCACGTCGCACACCGTCAGCGGGCAGCTCCCCGCCGCCGCGCAGACGCAGTCGGTCGCCAACGGCAACGGATCGAGCGTCGGCGCCTCCGCGGCGCAGGCCACAGGCACGCCAAAGAGGGCTAGCAGGGCCACTCGCCGCAGCACCACCCGCGACGTGGCGACCAGCGCGCCCGTCGCCGTCGCTGTGCCTCCGTCGGTCGCCATCGCGCTCCTCCCGCCGCCGTCGCCGACGCCCTCGTGAGGATGTGGCCTGCGGCCGGCGACAGTCAACGGCTTGCCGGACTCACACCGCTGGTGCAGGCTGCTGGGACGATGAGGAGGAACTCGGCGATGGATCAATGGCGGCATTCCATCGGGTGGCGTACAGGCGCCTTGGCGCTCTCGCTGACGGCTGGGGCGCTGGCAAGCGCTTGCGGCGGTCCCTTCCAGATTGAAGCGGAGCGCCGCCTCGCCGAGGAGATCTCGCTGCCGCCTGGCATCGTCGTCATGCCGGTGGCGGCGATGAGCCACAAGGCCGGCGCAATCGAGGTCGCTTTGCGCAACAGCGACACCGCTGCGTGGCTACTCGACCACACCGAGCTTCCGCTCTTGGGCCCCCTCGACTTCAAAACCCTGAAGGAAGTCGACGACGCCAACCTGGTGTCGACAGACACCGACCTCAGCACCCGCCCCGACACCGAGCGGATCGACCTCGCCGGCTGGTGGTCCATTCACATCCTGGTCACCGAGAGCCGCGCCAACTCGAGCCGTCGCATCATCGACACCAACGCCAGCGCCGAAGGCAAGACGGTGTCGAACGTCGTCGGGATTGAGTCGCGACTGCGGATGGAGCTGACGCTGCGCGAGGCCATGCGCGGCCGAGTGCTGGCCCAGGTGGTGCTGATCGGCGACGACGAGCTCTCATTCGGTGCGACCAGCGGCGACCCGCGGCCGATCATCCGCCAGCTCATCGAGCGCGGCCTGTCGATGGTGTTCGAGCCGGTGCTGGACCGCCTGCAGACCGCGCCGCAGCGGCAGATTCGCAGCGCGCTGGCCCTGCCATCTGCGACCGCGTTGATGGGCCTTGGCTTCGTGAACCTGCCGAGCCTCGCCGAGTCCATGGCCGACCGGAAAGAGGTCGAGCGCGAGGCCGCGATCATCGGAGTCTGGGAGCGTCTGTACCCGGACCTGCCACCACAGGCCATGATCCCGGCGACCCGCAACCCAGGCGTTTTGCTGATGAAGCCGCCACAGCCGCTGCAGAACTTCGACGTGGTGGTGGCGGTCGATGGCCATCCCGTCCGCGAGCGCTACCAGCTCGACCGGCGGCTGCGCGCGTGTGCGCCGACGTGTCGCCTGACCCTCTCGCGCGGTGGCGCTCCGATTGAGCTGCCATTGGCGTTGCCGCCCGCGCCACGACCGGCGGCGAACTGAGCTTGACCGCCAAGCCAAGGCCCGCCGCAGAGCAGCAGCCGCTCTTTGCCGGACGCGCGCAGACGCCGCGAGGAGCTGAGCAGACAATCCAGCTCTGCGGGACTGTGCAAACAGTTCTTTTTCGTAGTGATGACGGAAATTTCGCGGTGATTGACGTCCTGACGGACGCCGGCGCCACGGTGCGAGCGCGTGGCCGGCTGGCGGGCGTTCTGCCAGGCGAGAGGGCGCGGCTGGTGGGCGACTATGTGGTCGATCCGCGATTTGGCCGCACTTTTTTGGCGGAAGAGATGTGCGCAGAGGCGCCGACCTCAGCCGACGGCGTCGCTTTGATGTTGGGGGGTTTGGGAGCCAAGGGCGTCGGGGCGCGCACAGCGCAGAAGATCGTCCTTGCGCTCGGTCCCAACGCGCTGCAGCGGCTGCGCGACGAGCCCGACTGCCTCGCCGCGGTGCCCGGATTGAGCGCGGCGCGCGCGTTGGCGCTGCGGCGGGCGCTCTCCGACCATAGCTCCAACGCCCAGACCGAGGCGGCGCTCCACGCGATGGGGCTCGGTCCAGCGCTGGTCGCTCGTTGCGCTAGGCGTTGGCCGAGCGACGCTGCCGCCCGCCTGCACCGCGACCCCTATGCTGGCATCGGTGAGGTGCGCGGCTACGGTTTCGGCCACGCCGACGCCGTAGCGCGACGTCTCGGCCGCCGCAGCGACGCTGAAGAGCGGCTCGCCGCTGGTGCCCGCCTGGCGCTGCAGGGACTGGTTCAGGACGGCCACACGGCGCCACCGGAGGCGGCGGTGCTGGCGCGGGCGCAGCGGATACTCGGGGTCGAGCCATCGGCGGCGGCGGCGGGGCTGGAGGCGCTGCTGGCGCGCGGCTTGGTGCTGCGCGTGCAGGTCGCCGGCGAGCCCGAGCTCCGGTGCGCTTTGGCCGACGCCCTGGCTGCAGAGCGCGACCTGGCGCAGGGCCTCTTGGCGCTCGATGCGGCGACGCAGCGGCTGGAGGCGCGGCAGGCCTCGGGCATGTCGACGCCGCTGGCGGCTAGCGGGATCGGACCAGGGGAAGCCGCACGGATAGAGCTTGCCGCGGCGGCGCTCGGCGTCACGCTCGCAATCGGTCAGCGGCAAGCCATCGCGGCGGCGCTGCGCGGCGGGCTTCAGGTCGTGACGGGCGGACCAGGCACCGGAAAGACGACCTTGGTTCGGGGGATCTTGGCGGCGCTGGGCGACGCTGGGCGCGTGCTGCTGGCGGCGCCGACGGGGCGGGCGGCGCGGCGGCTCGGCGAGGCGACCGGGCTGCCAGCGAGCACGCTCCACCGTCTGCTCGGCTACGATCCGCGAACCCAGCGCTTCGAGCACGACGCCCGCGACCCGCTCGCCGCCGATCTGGTCATCGTAGACGAGGCATCGATGCTCGACGTCGGGCTGGCGGCGGCCTTGGTCCGCGCCCTGCCACCGCGGTGCGCGCTCGTGCTGATCGGCGACGTCAACCAGCTGCCGAGCGTCGGCGCCGGGGCGGTGTTGCAGGACGTCATCGCCGCGGGGGTCGGCACCCTGACCCGCCTGGGGCACGTTTTTCGGCAAGGGGAGCGGTCCGCCATCATAGACGCGGCGTTCTCCATCCTGCAGGGGGAGATGCCGGAGGGGTGTCGGGACCCGAGCGGCGACTTTTTCTTGCTCTTGCGCGAAGGAGGCGCCGAGGTGGCGCGCACGGTGGTGGAGGTGGCGGCGCGACGGCTGCCGCAGCGCCTCGGCCTCGACCTCCGCCGCGACATCGCTGTGCTGGTGCCGATGCACCGCGGTCCGTGCGGTACACGGGCGCTCAACGTCGCGCTCGGCGCCGCCATCGGAGCGGAGGCCGGCGGGCCCGAGGTCGCGGCGAGTCGCACAGGCGAGCTCTTTGAGGAGGGGGGCCTGGAGGCAGAGCGGCCAATACTCTCCGACGAGCGGCGGCCGCTGCAGGCGGGCGACAAGGTGCTGCAGACGCGCAACAACGCAGAGCTCGACGTATTCAACGGCGACGTCGGGGTCGTCGTCGGCCGGCAGGCGGGCGGGCTGTGGCTACGTCTGCCCGATCGCGAGGTCTGGGTGGAGGGCGAGGCCATGGCCGACCTCGAGCTAGCTTGGGCGATGACGGTCCACAAGGCCCAGGGCAGCGAAGTGCCGGCGGTGGTCATCGGGCTCGACGACAGCCATCACCTGTTGCTTGACCGCCATCTGCTCTACACGGCGGTGACACGCGCCCGCCGCCTCGCTGTCGTCGTCAGCACCCGCAGCGCGCTGCTGCGCGCGCTCAGCCTGTCGACGCCCCGCGGTCGCGCGACCTTGTTACAGGCGCTGCTGCGAGGCGACGACGTGGCGGTCTTGGCGGGGCGGCTGCAGCCATGACACAGAATCCGGCGCTTGCTGGCGCAGAGGCGGCCCTGCGACGACGCGCCGGCGACGGATGGACGCCGAGCGGTCCGCCGCCAACCGCGGCGCTGCAGCGGACGCTGGACGAGCTGCGGGCGTACGGTCAGGCGCTCCGACCGCCGGACGAAGGGCTGCTGCGCTGGCTCGAGCACCTGCTGCTCGGCGATCGGACCGGGAACTATGGCGGCCTGGCCCTGGCGCAGGCGGCGGGCTGGCCGGCCTTGCTGCGAGCGCCGCCGACGGGCGATCTCGGCACGGAGGCGCTGCGCCTGCTGGTGCAGCTACGTCACTTCGACGGCCATGACCCGCTGTCGCTGCTGCGATCGCCGCTGCTGCTACCGCCGCCCCCTCACGACGCCGGAGTCGAGGTCGCGGGCCTACAGGCATTGACGCTGGCCGACGCCACAGACGTGCCGCTGCACAGCATCGACGCCCAGGATCCCCACGAGATCGACGACGCGCTGTTCGCCGAGCCCGATGGCGACGCGACCCTGCTGACGGTCGCAATCGCCCTCCCGGGCCGCTGGATGCCGGTCGGCTGCCCAGCGGATCAGGCCGCTTGCGCGCGCGGCGCCGCCCTCTACCACCCGCGCCACCACGCGCCGCTGCTCGATCCGGTCGCGATCGCCGAGCGCGGCTCGCTGCGCGCTGGTGAGCGACGCGAGGCGCTGCTGTTTCGCCTGCGCGTCGAAGGCGATGGCGGGCTCGCGGTGCTGGCGGTCGGCCCGGCGTGGGTGCGGGTGCGGGCGAACCTCAGCTTTCAAGACGCCAACGCCGCGCTGGCCGGCGAGGCGCCTGGCTGGCTGCGGGAGGCCTTCGCGGCGACGCAGCGGTCCGAGCGCAATCGCATCGCTCGCGGCGCCTACTTGCTCTACCGCGACGACGTTGACCTGCGGGCGCCGTCGTTCGGGGTGCCGTGGTTGGAACCGGCGCCGCAGGTGGCGCCAGGGCGGCGCGTCGTCAGCGAGGCGATGGTGCTGGCCGGCGTCGCTGCGGCGCGGCTCTGCGCTGAGCGCCGACTGGCGGTGCCCTTTCGGCATCAGGCCCTCGGCCGGCGGCCGAGCCTGCCGCCGGGGCTCTACCACGAGCCGGCCGACGTCCACGGCGCCCTGCGCTGCATGGGCAGCGGCGGCGCTGACACGGCGCCGCGCGCCCATGTGCAGCTCGGCGTCGACGGCTATGTGCAGATTGGCAGCCCGTTGCGGCGATACGGCGACCTGCTGGCGCAGCAACAGCTCCTGGCGGTGCTGGCGGGCAAGGCGCCACCCCGCAACGCCGCCGGCGTCACAGAGGCCATCGCCCGATCAGCGGAGCGCCGGCAGAAGCTGCGGGCCGCCGAGCGCCAAGGGCGCCGCACCTTCGGTCTGCTGCGACTGTGCCATGAGCCGGCGGGGCAGACGCAGCGGGCCCAAATCATCGAGGCCAAGGGTTCGAGCTGCCGGGCCCTGATGCCGGACTGGGCACAAGAGGTCGAGCTGCCGCCGCGTTGCGGGTCCGTCGGCGCTTGGCTGCGGGTGCGGGTCGGCGAGATCGACGTCGCCTCGGGCCGCGTGCTCGCTGTGCCGGCCTGACGCCCCGGGTGGCGCCGTTTGGCCACGGTGGCACGTCGGCGCCAGCTGGGTTATGCTGAAGGCGGAGGGTGTCCGCCCCGCGGGTTCGGAGGGAGGTCGATGACGCAGAGCGACGCCGCGAGCCCGACTCTAAGCGCGAGGCTGCTGATCGCGACGCCCAACGTGCGCGATCCCTTTTTTGCGCGGACGGTCATCCTGCTGATCGACCACGATCACGAAGGAGCCTACGGCGTTGTGCTGAACCGTCGGGCCGATCCGCCGCTCGGCGACCTGCTGCGCCGGCTTGAGCTCGACAATCCCCGCCACCTGCAGCGAGCGCCGGTGTGGTGGGGTGGCCCCGTGCAGCCCGAGGCCGGGATCGTCGTCTACCTGCACGAAGACGGATTGCCAGCGTATGAACCGGCGGTCGAGGTGACCCCGGAGCTGCGCGTCAGCTGGTCGATGGACCTGCTGCGTGACGTGTCGAAAAACCTTGGGCCGAGCGTCTTTGCGCTCTACCTCGGCAGCGCCGGGTGGGGCCCTGGGCAGCTGGAGCGCGAGCTTGGCGAGGGGGCTTGGATCCCTGTCGAGCTTAGCCATCGATTGTTGTTCCGCGACAACGGCGAGTCGACTTGGGCAGATGCGTTGGCTGACATTGGCGCCGCGCCATCGACGATCCCGATGGGGGACGCAGCGCGGGCCTAGCCGAGCGGGAGGGCGACCGAGGTGTCGACCGGCGCAAAAGACCTGCCCGCAGTGTTGCAGCGCTATGCCATGGAGCGCGACCTCCTGGCGGCGGTGGTCGGCGGCAAGTCGGCCATCGACATGCCGCGCCTGCGCGCCGCCAACGCCGACGAGGCCTATCGCTTCTTGCAGCGGTATGGGTTCGACCTCCAGGTCTTATCGCAACGCGCTGCCTTGGAGCGGCTGCGCAGCGACGCCATCGGCTTCTGCCGCGGCGTCTTGACGACCGCCTACGGTGACGTCGACGTCCCTGCCCGCTTCGACGGCATGGATCCGCTCGAAATCATGATGCTCGCTGCCCGGGCGACGCATACCCGGCCAGGCGTCGGCGAGGACAGGGCGCTGCAGCTAGAGAGCGCTTGGGCATGCGCGTTGCTGCGGGTGATGCACACCTTCGCGCACGCCGAAAACTACTTTCAGCTCGCATACTACCAAGAGATCCGCGGCGCCATCTTACAGCGCTTTATCGAGCAGGTTCACGTCGCTGACGACGGCACACAGGTCCTGGTCGGCCGAAACTGCGACGTGCCGCTGCTGCGCTTCGAGGTCAAGGAGGCCAAGCCGACCCGCTCAGTGGTGCTCAAGCTCCTGCAAAAGGAAGAGAACGTCGCCTACGACCTCTTCGATCACATCGGCGTGCGCATCGTCGTGGAGCGCCCGGTCGACGCGCTGTTCGTGGTGCGCGCCCTGGTAGAGGAGCACACCGTCGTCTTTCCGAACGTCAAGCCGACGCGCTCGCGCAACACCTTGATCGACATCGAGGCGTTGGCGGCCCACGTCGAGACGATGGCCGAGGCGCTGGCGGCGGGCGACATTGAGGAGGCTGCCGCCTTGCAATCGGTGGCTTGCTTCGCCTCGGCGCCGGAGACGGCGGCGCAGACCGAGTGGAATCGCCATTCGAGCGCCAACTACAACTCGATCCAATTCACCTGCCGCCAGCTGATCCGGCTGCCGAACCCGCTCTATGAGCGGCTGGAGCGGGCGCGTGACGTCGCGTTGGCGACGCTCGAGGGGCCGGCGCTGGCGACCATTCTGGCCTCGCTTGACACGGTCGGCGTTGACCGCGAGATCCAGTTCTTCTTTCCCTACGAGGTCCAGATCATGGACCGCGCCGCCAGCGAGGCCGCGAGCGTCGGTCGCGCGTCGTATGGCGAGTACAAGGAGCGACAGGTCGAGGCGGTGCGACAGCGGGTCCTCGGCCGCGTGCTCGAGCTGATGGCGGTGCCGGCCTCGGCGCGCGAGCGGCGCCGCCTGCGCACGACCGCGGAGCTGCGCACGCTGCGCGAGATGATCGCGGAGGCGGAGCGTGACGAGCACTGAGCCCGACGCCGCAGCGCCACTGCCGGCGATGGATGGCGACCCGCTGCGCTGCTGGCCGAGCGATGAGGCGCACGACGGCCGGCGCTTACTCAGCTACGAGGCCGGCCTGCGGCTGATGCAGCGGCTCTGCGAGCGCCCGCCGACCGCGCCAGACGTCCTCCTGGTGGTCGAACACCCGCCGACCATCACCCTCGGCCGCCGTGGCGACGCAGCGCACATCCATGGCCGCTGGCTGCGGGGCGCTGACGGCGCGGGCCGGCAAGTCGCGGTGCACGAGGTGGCGCGCGGCGGCGACGTGACCTGGCACGGACCAGGCCAGCTGGTCGTCTACCCCATCGTCCAGCTAACGCAGCTGCATGGGCCCATCGGCCGCGGCCCCATCGGCGACCTGCCGGCGCTGGTGCGGTCGCTGGAGGAAGCCATCATTGAAGCCTGCGCTTCATTTGGACTTATCACCTGTTTGCGCGCAGGCTTTAGCGGGGTCTGGATCGACGAGCGCACCAAGCTGGCCAGCATCGGCGTTGGCGTGCAGCGGGGCTGGTCGCTGCATGGCCTTGCGCTCAACGTCGAGCCGCGGCTGGAGGGTTTCGACCTCATCACGCCGTGCGGCCTTCAGGGTGTGCAGATGAGCAGTATCCGTCGGGAATTCGAGCGGGCCGGCCGCAACCCGCCGTCTTGGTCGGCGGTCGAGTCGGCGCTGCTGACGGCCCTCAGTCGGCGTCTGCGTCGCCGCGCTGCCGAGGTCGCCGCGGCGCCTCAGGCCGTCGCCGCCTCGTCGCCGGCGGGCCACGGCGCTGTCGGCTCAGGGGCCCGCTGACGGCTTTGGCGTTGGCGCGAGGAGCAGCTGGGCGAGGGTCGAGGCGCATGGGCGCAAGAATTGGTGGCCGACACCTGGCAGCTGGACCAGGCTCGGGTGGGGCAGCGCCGCGGCCAGTGCGGCACATACGGCCTGGGACTCGACCGTGGTTTCCTCGCCAAAGACGACCAGCGTCTGTACGTCGAAACAGCTGAGTTCACTTTTAGTGGTCTGATCTTGCGAACCGCTCCGGACCTCAAGAGAGGTGCGACCGGCGCCGGCCAATAGCGCCGTCTGCACCCTCGGAGCTAGGTCGCGCCAGAAGCCAGGGCGATTCCAGTAGTCGACGAGCCACGCCATGGCCTCCTCGTGTTCGCCGGCGGCGAAGGGCTGTAGGCACTGGGCTTCGAGCAGGCGGATTTGGGCCGGCGGCGTCGCGGGATCTTCGAGCAGGCGCCAGCAGATGGGCTCGCCGAGGATCAGCCGATCTAATCGCTCGGGCCGGCGGAGCGCCCAGCGCAGGGCCAAGAGCGCGCCGTAAGAGTGGCCGAAGAGCTGGCGGGCGGCGGTCTGCTCCATCAGGGCGTCTAGCCAGGGCAGGTCGTAGTCGAGGGCGCTCGAAGGCGCCGACGCCGTCTGGGGCGGGGCCAGCGGCGGCAGTTGTGGCGCCACGATCGCCAGCGCGGCCTGCCCGTCGGTGGCGAGCGCGGCTGCCAGCGGGCGAAACGCCGCCGACGAGTCGGCAGAGCCGTGCAGGCAGACCAGCGTCGGCGCACCGGCGCGGGCCTCTGAGCGCCACACCTCGACGGCGACACCGGCGCAGTCGAGTCGCTGCGCAGGCAGCCGCGGCAGATCTGTCCGACCAGCGTCGCCGCTCACTCCGGGTCGCACGGCCCATCGCAGGTGGCCTCGACCTTGCCGTCGGGGCGCAAGAAGCGGTCGACCTGTTTCATCGACGCTGAGAGCTGCCGCTGTGCGTTGTGGGCCGGGTTCTCGCTGGTCACCGGGGCGCCGAGGAGATCGGGCAAAGGATGGCCGAAGTCCCACTCGACCAAGGCCGAGCCGGCGATCGGGCTAGGCTTGGGCGTCAGGCCGTAGACCGGGCGCGGCGACGGCGACAGCAGCGGCATGCCGAGCGCCCGGGCCTGAAAGTGGCTCGCGAAATTCGGTACCGAGGTGTCGGCGACCGCGACGTGCTGCAGCAGAGTCCGGCTGGCGGGCGCGCCGGGCAGCGAGGGCCCGCTAAGCTCCTCAAGCCAGACCACAGGATCGACGCGATCGAGCACGGTCTGCAGCAAGAGCGTGAGGTCGAACGCCGAGGCCGCGTCGCCGGCGGCGAGCTGAAAGAGGGCGAGGAAGGGGCCAAAAGGCGCCGCGCGTGACATCATCTGGCCGAAGCCGACGGCGCCGACGGCGAGGACGGCGCGCTCGATGCGCGGCGAGAGGGCGATGAACGTGCTGCCGAGGATGTGACCCTGGCTGATGCCGTAGAAGTAGAGGCGCCCTGGGTCGAGCAGCGGCGTCCCGCCAGGGCCTTGCAGGGCGGGCAAGGTCGGCAACGTGGTCGAGAGTGCGTCAGAGAGCGCGAGCTGGTTGACCATCGCCTGATGGAGGCGGTCGACAAAGGCCAACGCGCCGCTCGGATCGGCGAAGATTCCGGCGATGAGCGCTTGGCGGTCAGGCAGCGACATGCCCCACCAATCGACCGCCGCGACGATGAAGCCGTGCTCGCTTGCGAGGTCGAGTCCAAAGCCGGCGGCCTCGCTTCGATTGCCGAAGAAGCCATGTCCGAACTGGATGATGCGCGCTCGGCCGCCGATCATCTGCGGCGCCGTGCCCTGCAAGACGCTGCGCGGAATCCACACCGTCGCCGGCACTTCGGCGCTGCCGTTTTGGGCCGCGACGCCAGAGGCGTCACGGTGGAGCAGCGCCGCCGACGCCGTAGACTCGAGGTAGAGCGGCACCGTCAACCGAAGCTCGACGCGGCGCCCAAGCGCACCGCTCGGCGGCTCCATCACCTCGACCACAGTGGCCGCCACCGGCAGCGCCGCGAATGAGGCGAGCGCCGCCGCCCGCACGGCGACGAGGTCGGCGGCGACGAAGTCCTTGGCCTCAGTGGTGAAGCTCCAAGCGAGCAGGAGATCGTCGGCGGCGACGCCGGCATCGGCCAAGGGTCGCAGGACCGTCGCCTGCAGCCAGCACGCGGCAGCGTCGTCGCCGCCGTCAAGGGCGGCCGCGCGCGAGGCGATGAAGCTGGCTGGGCTGGTGTGGGGCTGTAGGTCCGCGCGCAACACCGCGCCATCGCCGCCCTTGGCGCGCAGGGCCACGGCGTAGGTGCGCCCAAAGCCGAGCGGGCGCAGCGGCCGCAGCACCAGCGCCCTCGCCGAGTCTGCGGAATCGATTCTGTCATCGTAGTCAATAAAATGAGGGACGAACTCACCTGTTGTGACGTCTAGGATTAGGGTCGGGTGACTGGCGGCGGCGCTGCTGGCCGGGTCGCGGGCACCGCTGGCGAGCGGGTAGCCGACGCCCGCCGGCACCGCGAAGCCGCCGGGCGCCCGGACGGCGATGGTCGGCAGCCGCGAGAAGCCGTCGGCGGGCTTGCGGGCGAGAAAGTCGATGGCGGTGCCGCTGTCTTGGTGGAACGGCAGGGCCGCCATCGGCACCTGCAGCCGCGTCGCGCTGGGTCCAGTTGCTGTCGGTCGGCGAAAGACGTCGGCCGGCCAAGGCAGGAGGCAGTCGCCCCACTCCGGCGCCAGCGGGTTGCAGCCGGCGGCGGTCGGCAGCGGTGCGTCCAATACCGAACAGGATTTTGCCTTTTGCGACGACTCATCGGGACCTGCGCTGCAGGCCGAGATGGCGGCGAGCGCGGCGACGAGCGCTGGCGCCATGACGTGGCGGATCGACCGGGGCGCGGCGTAGTTCTTACCAGCCACAGGTTTTGCCTTGATTGTGGCCGCGGAGGTAGGCGTGGAGGGGCGCGAAGTAGTCCAGAATCGCTGAGGCGTCCATCTTGGTCTCGCCGCTGAGGGCGGCCAGGGCCTCGGGCCAAGGCTGGGCGCGACCCATCGCCATCATCGACTGCAGCTTCTTGCCGGCCGCGGTCGAGCCGTGAATCGAGCAGAGGTGCAGCGGGCCTTGGTGGCCGGCCTCCTTGCAGAGGGCGCGGTGGAACTGGAACTGCAGGATGTGGGCCAGGAAATAGCGAGCGTAGGGCACCGACGCGGCGACGTGGTACTTGGCGGCGGCGTCGAAGGCGCCCTCGTCGCGGGGGCTTGGCGGCGCCACACCTTGGAATTGCCGTCGCAGCGACCACCAGCTCGCGTTCCAGGTGTCTTTGGCGGTGGCGCCTGAGAAGACCTGCCAGCGCCAGCGATCGACCAGCAGACCAAAGGGCAGGAAGGCGACCTTCTCGACGGCCCGCTGCATCAGAAAGTTGAGTTCAGAGCGCGCGCCGCCGGGTGAGAGGCCGATCTTGTCGAGGTAGGCGGGAGTGACGGACAGCGCGATGGTGTCGCCCAGCGCCTCATGGAAGCCGTCGTTGGCGCTGTCGGCGAACAGTGGCGGCTGCGCCTTGTAGGCGCGCTGGTAGACGTTGTGACCGAGCTCATGATGGACCGTGACGAAGTCCTCCTCGTTGATCTCGATGCACATCTTGATGCGCAGGTCGTCCTGGAAGTCGAGGTCCCAAGCGCTGGCGTGACACTGGACCTCGCGGTCACGCGGACGCTGCAGCAGCGAGCGTTGCCAGAAGGTCTCGGGCAGCGCCGGGATGCCGAGCGACGTGAAGAACGCCTCGCCGTGCCGCACCATCTGCACGGGCGTGGTTTTGCGCTCGACCAGCACATCGGTGAGCGAGCGCGCCCGCTTGCCCTTGGCGGCGCCGGCCGGTGGCTCGGGCCAGAGCAGATCGAGGCGCCACATCCAGTCCTGCGCCCACATGTTGCCGAG
>SXNM01000002.1 GCA_005777155.1 Pseudomonadota bacterium
GCGCCGCCGAGGAGGCCAAGACCCGGGCCGCCGCCGAGAAGGCCGCCGCCGACTCAGCCGCCGCCCGGGCCGCGACCGAGCGGGCCGCCGCCGAGGCGAAGGCCCAGCAAGACGCCCTGCAAGCAGACCTCGCCTCAGCGCGCCAGCAGGGCAGCAGCGGAGCCTTCGCGGCGCTCCTGGTCCGCCGCCAAGGCACGACCGTGGCCCGCGACGCCGAGGCGGAGCTGCAGCGCGCCGTGCAGCGCGAGACCGCGACCTGGCTGACCGCTACGGCGCCGACGGCCTCCGCAGCGCTGACCGACCTGCCGCTCGCCAAGGCGCCGCCGACGCTCCGCGACGATCTCGCCGCGCTGCGTGGCAACGGCTGGCGCGCGCTCGCCCCCAAGGCCGTGGTGGTGGACTGGACCCTGCGCAACCCCACGGGAAGGCCAATGATCGCTCACCTCGAGCTCGCCGGGCAGCGCCACCACGTGCTCGTGCCCGCCGCCGCGCCACTGAACGGCAGCAGCGAGTTCCCCTGCCTCGCCGGCGTTGAGCCTGCCAAGGGGGTGCGCGACGGCGTCCTGGAGTACCGGTATGGCTGCATCGGCATTGGCCCGCTGAGCCTGCGCGGCGCCCACCCGGCAGAGATCGAGCTGGCCGCCGCCCGCACAGCCGCCGACGCCGGGATCGGCCTCGACGTCGCCGCGAAGTTGCTGCAGTCGATGCCGTCGTCCTGGCTGGCTGAGACCTGGGCAGACCGCATCGACGAGGCGATGTCCGCTTTCGCCAACAGTGTTCAGGCCATCCGAGCCAATGCGCGGCCCGGCAAGGCGATCGCTGGCGGCGGCACGCCGGTCGACGTCAGCTTGACCAACGGCGCCCGTTTTGACGCCACCGTCTTCTACACCATCGGCACCGGCCGCGTGGAGCGCCTGCTGGTTGAGCGCGGCAAGTCGGTCGCCATCAAGCTGGTGACGATGAAAGGCCAACGCCCGGAGCTCGACGTGCTGCGGCTCATGCCCCGCCTGCGCTCGGCCGAGTGGCTTTTCGGCGCTTGGCGCTCGCTGCGCGCAACGGTCGCCATCGTGCCCGGCAAGGCAGGCCCGCTGGTCCTGTTGCTCGCCAAGGACGCCGGCGGCGCGCCGCGCACGGTCGCCGTCCCGCTCGTCGTCGAGGGCGATCAGTTTCGCTTCGCCGCCCCGGTCGGCGCCGACTTCGCCGGTCGGCTGCTCGGCGACACCGACAGCCTGCCGCTGCAGTGCGATGAGGCCTGCGAGATCCGTGTCTCGGGGAGCTTGACCCGCCAGGACCTGTTCGAGAGCGACGGTCGCCGCGGTCTGCTCATCGACCTCGAGGTCGGCAATCGCCGCAAGGCCTTGCAACTCCAGGCCCGCTACTAGGCCGCCGCCCGGCGCTGCGCGGCCCTGCCTGACCGCTACGGCGCCTCAGGGCGGGTCAGCCCGCGCTGCTGCTCCGCCCACTCGGCGAGGAAGGCCAGCCGGTAGCCGAGCTCGCCGACGGCTGCGCCGCGCGCCGACTCGCCAGCAGCCCCGCCGCTGACACTGGCCCGGCGCTCGAGCTCGGCAGCGGCCATTGCGCCGTCGAAATCCGGCAGGCCCGGTAGCCCGCTGCGCAGCTTGGCGCAGAGGGCCGAGAGACGCGCTGGGTCGCTCATCCAGCGCTGCATCGGCACCGAGAAGCCCTGCTTGCGCTTCATGCGCGCCTCGGGGGGCAGCAGACGGGCCAGCAAGTCGCGCAAGATCTGCTTGGTGCGCCGGGGCGTTACGCGGTCCCGCGCCGCGATCTGCCAGCAGGCGTCGGTGAAGTCGACGTCCAACAGCGGCGCCCGCGCCTCGACGGCGTGCGCCATCGTCGCGACATCCATCTTCATCGTCAGGTCTTCGGGCAGATAGAGCCGGAACTCGAGCGCCAAGCAGCGATCGAGCTCGTTGTCGGCCAAGAAGCCCTCGAAGGTGCGCGCTTGTAGCGCCGCGAAGCCCTCGCTCTGCAGCGTCGGTTGCAGCTCGGCGGCGAACCAGGCGTGCAGGTCGGCCACGCCCTCCGACTCGGCCACCAGCGAGGTCGTCGCGGCGGCGAGCAGGCGGTGGGCGCGAAAGGTCGATGCCTGGAGGCGTCCCGTGGGCCGCAATCGGCGCGCCAAGCCCGCCGGCAGCGCTCGCTCAAGGGCCGCCGCCGCGCGCAACAGCGAGGCCGGAGCCCCTGCCGGGACAGGCAGCGCCGGGATGCCGGCGCGGTCGTGCAGCCAGTGGCGCACGGCGAAGAGCTGGGTGCGCCTGTAGCCGCCTTGCACCTCGTCGCCGCCGTCGCCCGTCAGCACTACCCGGTGCTCGCGGCCGGCGCGCTCGGCGATGCGCCAGCTGGGCAGGGCGCTGGAGTCGCCGAAGGGCTCGCCGTGGTGGCGGGCCAGCTGGGGCAACAGGTCGAGCCCGCCAGCGTCGACGTCGATGATTTCGTGCCGCACGCCGGTGGCGCGGGCGACCAAACGCGCGATCGCCAGCTCGTCCTCTTGGCCGTCGCCCGTACGCACGGTGTAGGCGGTGATGCCGGGGTGTGAGCGGGCCGCGAGCGCCGTCACCAGCGACGAGTCGATGCCGCCAGAGAGAAAGGTCGCGACCGGTACATCGCTGCGCAGCCGCCGCTCGACAGCCCGCGCCAGCAGCCGCTCCAGCTCATCGAGCGTGGCCGGGCCGAGGCGGCGTCCTGGCGTCGCGAACGGCGGCGGAGCTGGCGCGAGCCGGCGGAGGCTGTGGGCGTCGATCCGCAGCGCCTCCCCCGCCTCCAGCTTGCTCACCTGGCGCCAGATGGTGCGCGGCGCGGCGATGTAGCCGGCGACGAGGTGGTGCTCGACCGCGACGGGATCGGCGTCGAGGCGGACGCCCTTGGCGCGCAGCCAGCCTGTGAGCGGCCACAGCGAAGAGGCGAACGCCAGCTGGCCGCCCCCTTGCCGCGCCGCCTCGACACCGACGCCGACCGATCGCCAAAGATAGAGCGGCTTCTTGCCGATGGGGTCGCGGGCCAGCCAGAGGGCGCGTGTCGCGGCTTCGTAGTAGGCGAAGGCAAACATGCCGCGCAGCTTCGGCAGCGTCCGCGCTGGCCCATAGACGCGCAGCGCCCGCAGCAGCACCTCCGAATCGCCCGTCGAGCGAAAGCTGTGCCCGAGGGCCTGCAGCTCGGCCTTCAGCTCGAGGTAGTTGTA
>SXNM01000242.1 GCA_005777155.1 Pseudomonadota bacterium
GGCGGCGCTGGGGTTTGCGACGGGGTCGAGGGTGCCGCTGGCGGTCCCAGGTTCAGACTCGGCGCCGGGTGAGCCAGCGGGCATCGCCTCGTCGGCGGCGACTGCCTCAAGGCCTCGCTCGGCGGCGAGATCGCCAGCCAGCGCGGGGTCCAGCGCCGCCAGCGCGTTGTCGTCGGGCGGGGGCTCGCCGCCCGGCATGGCGCCAGGCGCGTCGGCGGGGGCACGCGGCGCCTCGAAGCGGATGGCCCGCTGCAGCGGCTCGATGTCGAGGTTCTCGAGGTAGCGGTAGTCTTCCAGGCCCGGCACCGCATAGGGGAGCAGCCAAGCGATCTCGAGGACGATGACGACGACGGTGAGGTGTCGCAGCGCCGGCAAGAAAGTCGGCGACGGCGGCCTGTCTGCGGCGATCTCTGCGCTCATCGAGTCCATGGCCGCCCCCTCCGCCCGCTCGCTCACCCTGCCCCCCTGCCCTCGGCGCTCGCCGCGCCCTGCCCCCGACCCAAGGCGGCCGACGCTCAGAACTGGAAGTAGATGAACGGCACCACCTCGGTCTCGGCCACCTTGGCCATCACCGCCGCCAGCCCTGCCAGCGCGAGCCCTTGGCCCCAAGCCGGCAGCGCGATGAAGCGCCCCTTGGCGAGGTCGAACCAGCGCTGCGGGGTCCAGTGGATGCCGTAGGCGACGGCGAGCGTGCACCAGACCGGCGCGCCGATGCGGCCGAGCCCGAGACCGCCGTCGATCATCGCCTCGACGTAGGCCACCGCCGGATCCCAAGTGTGGGCGCGGAACAGCACGCGACAGAGGACGACGAAGTGAAAGGTGAGGGCGACTTTCCACGCGATGGACCACAGCGGCTGGTCGTGCTCGCTCTTGGGCGTCTTGCCGGCGCGGTTCAGCACCCGGTTGACGCTGATCGCGAGGCCATGCAGGAAGCCGTAGAGGACGAAATTCCAGGTCGCGCCGTGCCAGACGCCGATCAAGATCAGCGTGATCATGGTGTTGCGGTGAGCCCGCCAGACGCCGCCGCGCGAGCCGCCGAGCGGCAGAAAGACATAGGCGCGCAGCCAGCCCGACAGCGTAATGTGCCAACGACGCCAGAACGCAGCCACCGTCGTCGCGACGTACGGGCGATCGAAGTTCTCGGGCAGCCGGTAGCCCATGAGCCGCGCCGAGCCGATGGCGACGTCTGAGTAGCCCGAGAAGTCGCAATAGATCTGCATCGAATAGGCGTAGAGCGCGACCATCAGCTCTGGGCCGCTGTAGAGCGAGGGCTGGCTGAAGGCGCGATCGACGAGGTTGATGGCGAGCGGATCGGCGATGCAGACCTTCTTGACCAACCCGCGGGCGATGCGGAACAGGCCCTGGTTGACGTCGTCGACCGAGAGGCTAGGCATCCGCTTGAGCTGCGGCAAAAAGTCCACCGCACGCACGATGGGGCCGGCGACGAGCTGCGGAAAGAACGTCACGTACGCCGCGAACTTGAGCAGCGACCGCTCGGCGGGGATCTCGCGGCGGTAGACGTCAATGGAGTAGGAGAGCGTCTGAAAGGTGTAGAAGCTGATGCCAACCGGCAACAAGATGCTCAGCGTCTCAAACTCTAAGGGCACGCCGAGCGCTTCGCTGGCCTGGTTGACGCTCTGCAGAAAGAAGTTGCTGTATTTGAAGTAGCCGAGCAGCCCGAGGTTGCCGACCACCGACACGCTGAGCAGCGCCCGCCGCAGGCCGGGCCGCGATAAGGGCGCGCGGTCGAGCAAGAGCGCGACGCCGTAGTCGAGGAGCGTCGAGGCCAAGATCAGCGTGATGAACCAGGGCTCCCACGACATGTAGAACAGACACGAGGCGACCAATAGCAGCAGCAGCCGCAGCGCGGCGTGACCGGCCAAGCCCCAGCTCGCCAGAACGACGATGAAGAGCAGGACCAGGTAGAGTTGGCTCTGAAACAACACGAGCGGTTTGCCTCAGCCTGTGCCCGGTCTGCTGCTGCCTACGCGTCCTGGGCGCGTGTTGCCCAGCGATGCATGGCCTGCCGCACCTCAGCCCAAGCCGCGTCATCGAGGCGCAAGCGCGCGAACTGCACATAGAATCCGTCGATTATCGCCTCTAGCTCTTCGAGCAGGAGCAGTCGCTCGGCGAGCCGCTCATGTTCGCCGGTCTCGGTGACCGTCGGCAGCTTGACGCCGGTGAAGACGAAGGTGCTGGCCTGCAGGCTGAGCTCAAAGGCCCGCTCGCCGACCTCGATCAGCAGCCGGGCGCTGGCGACCTGCTTGCCGAGGCGCAGCGAGGTGCGGGCCTCCTCGGCGTCACCGGGTGCGTCGGCCGAGATGGTGGCGTGATCTGGCGCCACGCCGCCGGCATCGAGCACCAAGCGACGGGCGAAGGCGACGCCGACCGGGCCGACGCCGTCTAACTCGATGCGCCCGCTGCCGCGCTCGGCCTGGTAGAGGAGCCAGGTCAGGAACTCACGGCCAAAGGACTCAAAGCGCGCTTGGAGATCGCTCATCCCTCGCCTCCCGACCGCGCGCCACCGCTCTGCCGACGGCCGGCGTCGAGGTGGAAGCGCTCCGGCTCGGTGGCCGCGAGCTTCTCAAGATCCTCGTCGCTGACGCCGCGGTTCCAAAGCACGGTGAGCGGGCTCAACATGCGCAGCTGGACGGCGAAGGTCTTCTCGAACAGCTCGACGAAGAGGCCCGCTACCGCCTTGCTGGTCGCGAACAGGCGGACCTCGCCGCTGCTGAGGTTCCAGACCACGTCGTGCAGCGCCATGCGCGGCAGCGATCGGCGGCGCAGTTCCTTCTTGACCTCGAGCTTGACCTGGTCCTTCTCGGCGCGGGTCAGCTTGTCGCGGCCAGCCTGACGCAGCCGGGCCCGTTCGGCCACCTGCTGATAGGCCTTGAGCATCACGCCTGGCACCTTGAGGCCGTCGACCCGCAGGCGCAGCAGCACGCGACCATCGGCGGCGCCGAGCTCTGCTGGCGCCCACTCCGAGGCAAAGGGGTCGTCAAAACGCACCCAGCCGACAGCGCGCTCTTCGTCGCCATCGGCGTCGATCTCGGAGAAGGCGTGGCCCTGCAAGGCGTCGGCGTAGGCGTCGCCGAGCTGCTCTGGCAGCTCGCCGATGACGACAAAGCGCAGGTAGCCGACGTTGCCGGTCAGAATCCCCATCGTGGTTGGCCCTCCCGCCGCGCACCTGAACCCGCGCGGTGACGGCAGGGAGCGACGCGGGCGGATGGTCCGTTGGCGCTGGGCGGCTGTCAAATCTGCCGTCGCCGTCGAAAGGGCTGCGCCGAGCGCTCCACCCTCCCTGGCGGCGCGCCGTGTGCTGCCGCTGCGGCGACCTGAACGCTACGCCGATCCGGCGCGCGTCCATGGGCTCGCTGCGACGCGGCGCTCGTCGCAGCGGGCGAATGGCGGGAGGAAGGAGGCGAGAGCGCCGGTGTCCGCGGCGGCGACCTTCGGGCGGGCGTGCGGCGGTTGGGCGCTCCGATTCAGCCCGGCCAGCGCTGGCAATGTTGAGCCGAGAGGTCGTGGCCCTACATACGTCGGGTCCAGGGGCGTGGCGGCGCTGGGCGCTACCTCGGCGTGCTCCAGCCCACCTGGCGGTTGACCATGACGGTCTCGATCTCGACGTCGTGGGTGCCCTGAGCCATGCCGACCAGGGTGCGTAGGCGCATGTCCATGCGGCCGACGCTCTCGGCGGCGCGCGGGGTGAGAGGCTGCAGCGCCTCGATGCGCACCGCGCACTCGCTGTGACGCATCGCGGCGCCGGGCGGCAGGCCCACGATGTCGAAGGGGCCGATGTCCAACTCGCTGCGGATGAGCAGGCAGGTCTGGGACTTGCCACACGAGCGCGTGGCGGCCAGCGTCGACTGGCCGCTGACGGCGGAGGCGCTGACCTGCATCTTGCCCTGGCGCGAGAAGTCCTCGGCGGCTTTGGCGGAGTCGACTGGCCACGACTCGCCGACGCTGCGCGGCTGGCGGCTGCCGAGGACGGCGTCGTTGCTGGCGCCGGGATCAGACGTCGTCAGCGGCAACTCAAAGGCCTGCAGGTCCTCGGGCGAGGGCGCCTGACCATTGACCGAGATGCGCGGCGCAGGGCCCTTGCGCCGCACCTCCACCACGTCGCCCCGGCTGGCGAGGGCGCGCTTGACGCCGCCAGACTCGACCGTGGCGCTCTCGACCTCGATCTCGTAGACGAGCACGACACCCTCGCTGTCGACCTCGCGGACCGTGGCGACGCCGGCGATGCGGACCGTGCGATCTTCCTGGCTGCGGCGGACCTCGCGGCCGTCCAGGCGCAGGCTGGTCTCGGTGACGACGGTGGCCTCGGTGCGCTCGTGGCTCTTCTCGCCGACGGTTGAAGGCGGCGACAGGACGATGGGATAGCGCCGGTCGGGGTCGCTCGCTGCGGCGCCAGCGGGCGGGACGTCGAGCTCTTTCACTCGACCGCCGGTGAGGCCGTCGTCCTTGCCTGCAGAACCGCTGCCACCGCCTCCAGCGCCGGCGGTGGCGACGCGCGCTGGCCCTTCGTCGTCGTCCTCGATCTCCAGCGTCTGGCGATGGGAGAAGCCCTCGCCCGGCGCGCCGTCGGGACCGGTGACGCGCTCCGAGGCGCGCCTGGCCCGCCACTCGGCCCGGGCGTCGACGACGGGGGGCGCGGCGCCGCCGCAGCTGCCGATCCAGGCCGCCAGCAGCGTCACGAGCAGCGGCCGCGCGACGCCGAGACGCACCGCTCTAGGCGTCGCCTTCGACGCTCCCGTCGTGGGCGGTCTCGGTGTAGGGCGCCAGCGTGACGGCATCGCGGGCCTCGTCATGGGTTGAGCGGGTGGTTGTAGTGCATGCGCACGGTCATCTCGGCGATCGCCTGCAGGAGCTGGACGTACTTGCGGAGGTCGGCCAGCGCCGCAGTCCGCGCCGCGACCGCCAAGTTGGGCACGCAGTCGTCGGCCTTGGTCGCGGTCAGGGCGCCGCCGTCGCAGAGGTTCGAGCGGGCGCGCAACAGGTTGGCGTGGCCGATCATCGCGGCGCCGGCGCCGCCTTGGCGTTGGAGGGCGCCGTAGATGAGGCCGCTGTCGGGGTCGACGAAGCTGACGGTGGCGTCCGCGGGCAGGCTGGGCGCTTTGGCGGTGCCTTCGATCCAGATCTGCGCCTCGTCGAGGAACTTGCGGTCGAAGTTGGTCATGAAGTGGGCCTGGCCGAGCAGCGCGAAGTAGAGCTGGACCGTGAAGTCGGCCGCCGGGTCCACCGGGTTGGCGTGGACTTCGGTGAGGGCGCCGCTGTAGGTCGGGAAGCGCAGCTGGCCTTTGGCGTCCAAGTAGGGTCCGACCCGCGACCAGTCGCCGGACTGCAGCGCGGCGTGGATCTTACGGATGCTGGCGCTGAAGGTGTTGTAGTAGCTGACCTTCCACTCCCGGATGTCGATTGGGTTGGCGCGGGCGACGAAATTGGTCTCGCTGTCCATCAGCGCCTGCATCGCCAGCACCTTGTCGACGTAGAAGCCGATGTGGTGCAGGCACTCGTGCCAGAAGTAGCCGCAGCCGGCGCCACCCTGGCCGCTAAATGACCAGTTGGTCGAGTAGTAGCGGGCCCGGTCAACCCCGAGCTTGAGGTCCTGGCCAGCGTTGGCGGCGAGGATGACGCTACCGTCGCCGCGGGTGCGCTTGCCGTAGTTGGCGACGTCCGGCATGAGGATGGTCTCGATGAGGTACTGAAAGGCGTTTTGGATCGCCCACACGTTGCCGCCCCAGCCCTTGAGCGGGTCGGCGTAGAAGGCCTGGAGCGCCTGCGGCGTGTAGAACTGCGGCAAGAACGCGTTGTAGAGGCCGAAGATGTCGTGCCATTGCTTGATGCGGTGGTAGAGGCGGCCGTACCAGCGCTGGGCGTAGCTGCCGTTGCTGACGCCGAGGTCTCCGCGTGGGAAGGCCCGCGTCAGGTACCAAGTGTCCCACTCCTCGAGGAAGTGGGCCATGCGCTCCTGGCTGTCGGCGCCGAAGTCGCGGGTCAGGCACGAGTCTGAGAGGTCGGAGCGGCCGTGGCTGCAATAGATGTAGGGCACACGGTGGTGGCTCTTGCCGTTCAGGGTCGCCTTGCTCATGTCGGGAGAGAGGGCGCTGACGTCGACCAGGGCGCGGTTGCTAGCCTCGACCATCTTGGGCCCAAGGGTCTTGTAGACGTCGGTGTAGTGCGTCACCTGCGGGCCGAAGATGAAGAAGCTCAAGATCTCGCCGCGGCCGTCGAACCACTGCTTCCAGATCGTCGGCGTCTTGCCGGCGTCGAGGAAGACCTCGACCTTGTCGGCGGAGCCAAAAAGGATGGCGGCGCGGTCGTATTTGCCGACGCCGAGGCCATCGATGGTCAGGCGGCCTGCGTAGTCCATGATCGACGAGTAGGCGTAGTTGTAGATCTTGCCGTTGATCTCGGCCTCGGTGATGGGGTCCGTCAGGCGCGGACCAACCTTGCCGTCGTCGCGCAACTCCCAGTAGGTATTGTGGTAGTTTACGACATCGTCGCTGCCGCCGAAGTTGTGCATCAGGCCGAGGCTGTGGCCGACCTCGTGCGCCAAGACGGCGGTGTAGACCGACTCGCGGACGATCTGCCACGCCTCGTCGCTCGATTTGCCTTTCAGCTCGCGGGCGAGGCCCATCAGCGCGTCGTCGAGCCTCTCGGGCAGGTAGAGGTTGCGGGCATGCGCCAGCTCCAGGTGGAGGCGCGAACGGTCGAGCGCGCCCTTGGCGAGGCCGCCGTGGGCCGGCGAGATCGCGTGATGGTGGGCATCGCTGGCCCCTCCGTGAGCGGCGCCGGTGGGCGCCGCGGCGCCCGCGCTGGCGCTGGCGAGCGACGCTGGGTGGGCGCCGGCGGCGAGCTTGAGCTCTGGGTGCTCGATGATGGCGGCCTCCGCCTGCGACCCAGCCATGGTCGCTAGCCGCGCCGCCGGCGAGTCGCCGATGCCGCTGAGGTGCCCGAGATCGTACATGGTCTGCAGCTTCTGCTCTGCCCAGGCCCAGCCGCCGTGCTCGGCCTGAAACGCCACGTCGGCGTCGCTGATCGGCGTCCGGCGGCCCTCCCAGAACTGGCTGAAGTCGTTGTCTGCGAGGCGCGAGATCATGGTCGTCGCCTCGTCGAGGCCGCGGAACTCAAAGCGTGACCCGTGGTTGCCGGGGGCGCCGGCCAAGGCCCGCCGCGCCTGCTCGGCCTTTGGCGAGCTGCCGCCGCTGACGACCTCGATCCAGTCCGTCAGGTCCAGGCCGTCGATGAAGGCGGTCGGCGAGAGCTCGCCGTTGAGCAGCTTGATCTGCTCGACGGTGTCCCAGGCCGCGGTGTTGTTGTGGTGATAGACGTAGGCCATGCCCGACAAGATCTCGCCGGTCTCGGCGTCCTTGTTGCTGGGCCCGAGGCCGAGCAGGCCGTACTTCATGTACTTGGGCACATAGGCCATGAACGAGTAGCGAATGTCACCGATGCGAGGCGCGGTTCCAGCGGGGCCGCAGGCGGCCGGGTCGCCCTTCGCCACCGGGTTGTGCGGGCAGAGGATGAAGGCGTCGCCGCTGAACGGGTTGCCGGTGGCGGCGACGGCGTCCTTGAAGATGCCGTTCCACTGGTCTGCGACCTTCTGCGCCACAGGCAGGAGATCGGCGGGGAATTCGCGGTTGACGTGGTAGACGATCGGCCGCACCGGGCGCTCAGCGGCGGGGAGCAGGCTGCCGTCGTCCCGGCGCCAGCGCTGCCAGAGGTTGTGGCGGGCTAGGAAGCGCTCCTTGCCCTGCTGCTTGAGTCCGAGCTTGCTGTCGTAGACGTTGCGGTCGACGGTGAAGAAGCCAAAAAGGTCCGTCTCTTCGCCCTTGAACGGCCGCGGTTCGTACTGGCGACCGGGGTCGAGCTGCCAGAAGCTGTGGCGAATGCTGTACTCGCCGGCGCCGCACTCGCTGGTCTCCTCGCCGAGCAGCCAGCAGAGCGGGATGGTGCCGTGGCCGGGGTACTCGGTGGTGCCGGCCTTGGCGAAGATGCGGCTGGTGATGTCGAAGTAATCGAGGCGCTTGCCGTCCTCAGCCCGCTCCTTGCCGTCGAGGACCAGCAGCGGCGCGTCGGGGTGCGGCGTGCCGTCGGCCTGGGTCTGCTGCACGAAGTAGGGCACGAGCTCGATCGACTCGGTCTCGAAGTCGAGCTGGTAGTTGTGGACGAGGTTGGTGGCCCAGTCGACACGCATGAACTCGCGCTGGTGCCACGGGCGGTCAAACGCGTTCTCTTCCAATATGTTCTGTTCTTCGCCGGTGACCGGATTGTAGCTGTGGCGGATGTCGAAGTGGCTGAGGATCGGGAAGGCGGCGACGACCTCGCCCTCGTAGCCGGCGCCTGTGGCCGCCTTGTCGTCAGCGTTTTTGACCAGCTCGGTCTGGCGGCGGACGTAGAGGAAGCGCTCTTGGACGTCGAACTTGATCTTGGTCAGGCCGCCGTGGTCGGTCGAGCCGACGAAGGTGAAGCCGTTGGCGGCCGGGACATCGACCACCGTGCGCTGGTAGTAGAACGTCGGCCCGGCGAACCACTCCTTACGCAGCGAGTTGGGCTGCGTGCGATCGATGGGATCGCGCTCTTCGGCGCAGGCGAACGCGGTCAGCGCGAGCAGGGCCGCGGCGGTCCGGGCGACGACGCCGGCTTGACGCGGCCGCGCGGAGGCGGCGCCAGATGCGGCACGCGCCGAGCAGGACGTGGCGCGGGCGAGGCAGAGCGTAGGACGGGCAGGCATCGGGAGACCTCGCGAGGATTGCGGCAGGCGCAGCGCGGTGGCGGGCAGCGGTCTGCTATCTGGGTGCCTGGGCGCCGAAGCGGCCGGCCAGGGCGTCGGGGAACAGGCGCAGCGCGATGAGCACGCTGGAGAAGCGATTGTAGAACGGTGCGCGCGGCCGAGAGTCGGGGCCGAGCTGCTCGTGGGCGGTCTCGACGCCGGCGGCGACGGCCAGCTCGTCGGTGAGGGTGACGTTGACGTAGGCGGCGGTGAAGATGATGCCGCGGGCGCTCGGGTCGCTGGCGTCCGGCGCGATGCGCAGACCGCTGGCGGTGCGGGCTGGCGCGCTGTCGCTGAGGGTGTCGTAGAAGACGCCGCCTTGCAGCGAGAGGCCGATGCGCGGGTGCGGGCCCCAGTCAAGGGCGGCGATGCCCTGCCAGCGAAACGCCGGGTTGCGGACGCCGTCATGGCTGTAGCGCTCGCACCCTTCGCGGAGGCTCGGGCAATTGCCGAGCCAAGGGCTCTCGAGCGAGCCGGTGGTGTAGCGGTGGGCGAAGGGGCCGCCGCGGCCGATCAGCGCCATCGACAGGGTCTGGCTCCATCCCAAGGGTGCGAAAGCCTTCGAGAACGCAGCTGTCACCCCGACGAGCGAGCCAAAGATCATGGAATTGCTGAGCGAGATTTTCGACGTCGGCAGGCGCAGCTGCAGGGAGGCCGACAGCGACAGTCCGAGCGCTGGGTTGGCCACGATGGGGGCGCCGAACGTGACGAAGGTGTCGGACAGCGTCGTCTCGCCGCTGGCCTGGGTCCAGTCCTCATCGGTGAACTCGCGGCTCAGGGTCGTCATCGCCGAGAGGGACAGGCCAGCGCCGAGGCGGACGCGCGGCGCCAGCACGATCGCCGAGCCGACGGAGGGGTTCCAGGTCGGGTCAGCGGACTTGTCGAAGGTGGTGGCGCCGACCACAGCGCGCGTCTCGATCATCGAGCCGGCGAAGATGGAGGCGCTGCCGGCGCCGCTGGCAGCGCCACCCGGCGCCTGTCCGCCGACCTGGGCGAGGGCGGCTGGCGGCGCCAGGGCGACAGCGACGCCCAGCAGCAGGCGCAGTCCGGCGCGCGGCCACCGCGGGCGGCGGGACCTTTGCGGGTGGGCTGCGGCTCGGGGCTGCGGCGGCATCTGCTCCTGCGCTGGCCCGGGGGAGGGCCGGGGCTTGGCTGTGGACGCTAGCGCAAGGCTCGACGCGGCGGAAGCGCGGGGTGGACCCGCGACGCTTGCATCGGTGCAGGGGGCAGTCGGTGAGGGCAACAGGGGCGCGCCTCTGCGGCCTGATGAGGGGCGGCGCTGCCGCAGCATGACCTGGGACGGCGCGGGCTCATCGCCGGCGGATGGCGTCCCATTCGCTGTGCAGGCCCATGGCGTGCGCCAGGTGGTCGTCACAGAGCGCATCTGCGTCGTCTGCGGTGGTACGCGCCTCGGCGCAGGCCGGGCAGGCCGCGGCGGCCTCGTAGGCGGCCTCCGCCCGCAGCCGCGACAGTCCGGCGAGGACGCGCTCATCGCCGCGCTCGGCGTTGGTGGCGCGCTGTGCCTGTTCGCGGGCGACGAGGTCGCGCGGCCTGATCAGCGGGCGCTGCAGTGGGCCTTCGGCGCTGGCGGTGAGAGGTCGCGGCGGCGGGCGCGACGACGGGTCTGACGACGGGCGCGACGAAGGGTGGCGCGGGCGCGGCACCGGCCCCACGGCGGTGGGCGACGGCGGTCGCGGCGGCTCACGATCAGCGGCGGCTTGCGGCGGGCGCTGCGGAGTGCGATCGACGACGGCCCCCTCCTCTGGCGGTGGCAGGCGAGGCAGACGCAGCGGCGGCAGGCGCAGCGGCGGGTGGCCTGGAGCCGGGGGGCGCTCTCTGCTGGGTTCGTCGGCCATGGGCTCCTCGCGTCCGGGCAAGCGTTCAGGGCCGCTGCGTCTGTGTGGGCCGCGCTTGCGTCGACTGCCTGGGTCGGCGACCCTGCCGCCGTCGCGTCCGCCGGGACCCAACCCGCGGCCACGGCGCCGCCACGGGGGCCACAGCGTGCCACAAACGAGCAGCCGCATTGAGGTCCATGCGCCGCCTGGAGTCGTCTTCGGCACGCTCTGGGACGCCGGGCGCTACCCGGAATTCCTCACCGATGTCATTGACGTCAAGGTCGCCGCCGGCGCGATGCCGAGCCTACAGACCGCGACGCTCCGGACGCGCCTCGTCCGCGAGGTGACGATCACCATCGGCATGCAAGGCGAGGCGCCGGCGCTGCTGACCTGGCGCCTGCGTGATGGCGGCGGCTGGCTTGAGCGCTACGACGTCGCCTTCTGGATCGAGGATCTGCGCGACGGCCGCAGCGTGCAGCTTGGCGTCGAGTATGAGATCGAGTTCCTCGCGGCGGTGCCCGACGCTGTGGTGCGGCGGCTCTTTGAGTTCAGCCTGCCGACAACGCTTCGGCAGGTGAAGGCGCGCGCCGAGTGGCTGCAGCGGCGGGCAGAGATGCGGCTCTAGTCGGTTTTGCGGCAGGTGGAGGGTTGGCGATGGCGATCCTGCGCGGAATCGAAACCTTGGGCATCGGCGCCCGCAAGACCGTCGAGCTGTTCTACGCCGGCAAGGGGGCCTACGAAGACAGCAAGGGCGACCCCGTCGCGGTCGAGGACGTCGGCTGCTACGACTGCCGCAACGGCTACTTCGTGCTGACCAGCGATCCCATCGACTTCTGCCCACATTGCGGCTACCGCTCCGGAAAGGGCTGGCCGACGTATGAGGAGGCGCGGACCTGGGCCATGAAGCACGACTGGGCCTGGATGCGTGCGCTTGGACGTCAACCGATCGGCTGCCGCCGTAGTGACGGCGCCTGGCAGCTCGCCTTCGCCCGCGATCCGGACGAGCTGTTGCGCAGCGGTCGCTTTGCCGCCACCCGGGCGCTCATCGTCGACGATCGCAGCGTCGCCGAGGGCGACGGCACCGTGGGCCAGAGCGGTGGCGGCGGCAAGGGGCGCGGCGGCGCTTTCGGCGGCGGCAGCGATGGCTGGAGCGGCGTCGATGCCAGCGAACTCAAGCCCGGCCAAGCCTCCGCGGGGGCACGGGCCCACGGCGGCGCCGACGACGGCCTGGAGATCGACTGACGATGGCAGCAACGCAGAACGCGGGAGGCAAGGCGCGCTGCCGCGGCGGCCTCATCGTCATCGGCGACGAGGTGCTGCAGCGGCGCACCGAGGAGCGCAACGTGGCCGCGGTGCTCGACGCCTTCGCGCGCTACGGAATCGAGCCGGGCGAGGTGGCGATCCTCGGCGACGACGTGGTCCGCATCGCCCAAGTGGTGCGCGAATTCGCCGCCCGCTTCGACGTCGTGCTGACCACCGGCGGCGTCGGTCCGACCCACGATGACCTGACCTGGCAGGCTGTGGCGCTGGCGACCGATGACGCCTTGGTGCTGCGGCAAGACGTCGTCGACGCCATGGAGCAGCGGTCCGGTCAGGCGCTTTCGCCGGAACAGCGCCGGATGGCGGTGCTGCCGACCCGCACCGAGGTGGAGCTGCTGCCAGCCGGCGGATTCGCCATGCACACCGGCCATGTCTGGGTCCTGCCGGGGGTGCCTTCGATGGCGGCGCGCAAGCTCGACGGCATCTGCGCCCGCTATCAAGGCCAGGTCCCAGCGCTGGTTGAGGCCTACTGTACGGCCGACGAGTGGCTCGTCGTCGCCACCATCGACGCCATCGTCGCCGCTCACCCGCAGGTGCAGATCGGCAGCTACCCGGTCTTCGACCTCAGCCTCGATCATCGCCTGCGGGTGAGCATGCGCGCCGAGGGTGACTCGGTCGGCCTCACGACCGTTGAGGCCTGCCTGGCGGCGCTCATCGCGGCCATCGGCGCGGACAAGCTGGTGCGGACGGTGTGGCTCAGCGGCGGCCCAGCCGCGGCGTGAGGCGGCTCCGCGCCGAAGTGCATGGATGCAAGATGGGCGAACAGGGCCGAAGACCGCCGCCGCCCGATGCGCTTCGGCGTCAACCCGGATTGCGGCGCGGGCCGGCCATCTCGCATTTGTACCAATAAATACCGGATTGTCTGGCGTGTGCGCGGCTGTGGATGTTCGCGGACCTACGCCGCGCCGCGGCGACGCCCGTCGCAGGTACTCCGTCAGGCGTCGACTGGTAACCCTTGCGTGGAGTTGGCACCTTGGGCTAAAGTTTTGCCCGCTCACGGCTCCGAGCCGCCACAAGGGCCCGGGCCAGCCCCATTCGTCGACTAGGTCAGAACCCCCATCCCGCAGCGCACCTGCCGCTGCAATCCGGCGTGCGACGCCGCCCTCAGGAGCTGCCATGCGTACCTCTCTTCTCCACCTCGCGGCGGCCATCGCGGCCCTGGCCCTCGTCAGCGCTTGCGGGACGTCTACTTCTGGTAAGGCGGGCGGCGGCACGGCCGACGGCGACAGCAGCGCAGTCGGTGGCGGCGACTCCGGCGGCGGCGGCGCCGGCGACAGCGCGGCGGGTGGTGAGGTCAGCGACTCCGGCAACACCGGCGGCGGCGACGCTACCACCAACTCCGACGCCAAGGCGGACACCGGCGGCGGCCAGGACGCTGGCAAGGACACCGCGGTCGAGCCGGTCGACGACACGTGCGATCCGAAGGACCAGACCTGCCTAGTGAGTTGCCGCAACGACAAGTGCAGCAAGGAAGTGGGCGCTTGCACCGGCAACAGCAAGTGCGTCCAGTTCAACGGCTGCCTCGGCGGCTGCGCCCAGACCCCGCCGGTCTCGCCGCCAGCAGAGGTCACCGGCACGACCTGCGTCGAGAAGTGTCAGACCCTGGCCGGCAAGGAGGCGTTCGACACCTATGGCGCCGTGGCGCTCTGCGTCAAGGCGGGCTGTGTCAAGAGCGCCTACACCCCCGGCCAGCCTTGCGCCCAGACCGACGAGGCCTGCCTGCAGGACTGCTTGGTCGAAGAGTGCAGCGACGAGACGAAGGCCTGCGACAGTGACAAGGACTGCACCAAGATCTTCCAGTGCCTCGGCGGCTGCGGCGGCAACAATCAGGCCTGCGCCCAGGGCTGTATCGGCGCGGCGCCGGCGCCGGCGCAGGGCAAGTTCCAGGCGATGGCGCAGTGCATGCTGACCTTCTGCATCTCGCAGTAGTCGCTCGGACGCCTGTCGCGCGCTGACGGGAGTCGCGCTCGAATCAGAGCTCACGACGGCGGTGCGTCCCCGCGGGCGCGCCGCCGTCGGTGTTTTTGCCCACGGCATGGCAAAGGCGGCCGGGCTGAGCGGCCATGGCGGGGGGCTAGCCAGGGCAGCCAGCGGCGCAGGGTCAACCATGACTCGAAGCCGGGCGCTGCGGCTGGCCGGCGCCAGATCGCGGCGCGGCGCTACGGCAGCGGCCCGATCGGAGAGGCGGGCGGCAAGTCGTTGGATGCGCTGCCACCGCGCGCCCACGCTCGAACGCCGCGCCGACTTGGCCCCCATGGCCGGCGCTGGGCCGCGGTTAGGGCACTGGCGGAGGCGCGCAACTGCAATTTGGCTGCGACGCTGCCCACTGGCTGAGGGTACTGGCGCGGCGCGTGGCCCCAGCGACTTGCCGCTGCGTCCTCCAGCTCCAAGGGGCCGCCGTGTCGCTCGAGACAGGCAGACACCGGCGCTTTCATTGCGCTTCAGCCCTAGGCCAGCGTCCGTCAGGCGTCGTTGACCCTCGAGGGACCGGCTGGCACGCTGCCTGCGACCTCGCGGCGTGCGGCTGCGAGGTTTGCGACCACCGTCTGCGCTGCCTGGGCGCGGGCGCCTGCGTGGGGGCGTCGATGCCGAACGGCGGCGACAACGGGTTGCTGGCGAGCGTGGTGGTGGTCGCCTACTTGCAGGAGCACGGCCTGCAGGCCTGCCTCCCAGCGCTGGCCAGCCAGTCGCTGGCGCGCGACCGTTACGAGATCATCGTCGTCGACAATGGCGGCAACGGCGCGGCCAAGCAGGCGACCGCGGGGCTCTGGGACAGCTGGCTTGAGACGGGCAGCAACCTCGGCTGCTCAGGCGGCCGCAACTTCGGCGCTAAGGCCTGCCGCGCCGACGTGGTCTTCTTCATCGACGACGACGGCGTGGTCAACCGCGGCTTCCTCGCATCGGGTCTGGCCGCATTGACGAGCGACCCGACGGTGGTGGCGGTGCGGGGCAAGATCGTACCGAAAGAGCAATGGCTGCTGACCACTTTGCTCGACGGTGTCGGCGACCTGGGTCCGGAGCCTGGTCGCAACGTCGGCTATGAGTTGGAGGGCGCGAGCTGCGTGCGGCGCGCCGACTTCGACGCCGTCGGTGGCTTCGACGAGCGGTTGGCCGGCGGCGAGGGGCGGGACTTCATCGTCCGCACCCGCTTGCAGCGCCCAGAGGCCACGGTGCTCTATGAGCCGGCGATGGAGCTGGCGCACGACTACGTTCGCGACTTCGGGCACTTTCTTTACAAGGCCCGGCGCGCCGCTATCGCCAAGGATCGCTGGCTGCAGGGCGCGGCGATGCCGACGTACAACCCACCGCCGGGTACTTTTGACCTGCCGCCGTGGCGCCCCCCGCTCTGGCTACGGGCGGCGCGACGGGCGCTTGGCCACGCCATGCCCTACATCGGCGCCCTGCCCTATCGCGTCCGCGAGGCGCGCTGACCGCTCCGCTCCAGCTCCGTAGGTGCCAGCTCCGTAGGTGCCGGACGATTCGACGGACCGCTCCGCGCCGCTCCGTAGGTGCCGCCTCCGTAGGTGCCGGACGATTCGACGGACCGCTCCGCGCCGCTCCGTAGGTGCCGCTCCGTAGGTGCCCGCTCCGTAGGTGCCGGACGATTCGACGGACCGCTCCGCGCCGCTCCGCTCCGTAGGTGCCGGTCGAGTCGACGGACCGCACCGCCGCTCCGCAGGGGCCGCTCCGTAGGTGCCGGACGATTCGACGGACC
>SXNM01000243.1 GCA_005777155.1 Pseudomonadota bacterium
ACCGCCACCTGTCGGCGCACGAGTACATGGCCGGCCCGGACCTGAGCATCGCCGACATCGCCATCGCGCCGTGGTATGGCGCCCTGGCCAAGGGTCAGCTCTTCAGCGCCGGCGAATTCCTCGACGGTGCCTCGTACCAGCATGTCCTGCGTTGGTACGACGCGCTGTCGGCCCGACCGGCCTTCCAGCGCGGTCGGCGCGTCAACCGCCCCTGGGGCCATCCAGCGAGCCAGGTCCGCGAACGGCACAGCGCCCGCGACTTCGAGACCAGCGGCGGTGTCGGCTCCTGATGGCGTGGCGAGGCCTGCTCGCCGCGGCGCCACTGGTATCGACGAGACCGCTGGCGCCACGACACCGCGGCCGGCGGCCGGCTTCAGCTCCCATCGATTCGACGACCACTGCCTGACGACCACGGCCTCGACAAACACCGCCTCGATCTAGACACCTTCGCCAGCGGCCCCTTGCGGCGCGGCCCCATCCGTCCGACGCTGCCTGCCGCCGCGCCGGCGACCTGGGAGCCTTCCATGCCAAGCCCGCCGCCCGTCCCGCCGCGCCACGTCGAGGACATCGATTGGCTCGCTTGGCAGCCCGTCGACCTCGCCACGCTGCTCTTCGTCCGCGACGGCGGCCGGGTGCTGCTGATCGAGAAGAAGCGCGGTCTGGGTCAGGGCTTGGTCAACGCGCCGGGCGGCCGCCTGGAGCCCGGCGAGACGCCGCGGCAGGCGGCGCTGCGCGAGGTCGAAGAGGAGCTGCGGGTGCGACCGCGCGAGGCGGTGTGGGCTGGCCGGCACCGCTTCCAGTTCTGCGACGGCTACAGCATGGACGTCCACGTCTACCAGAGCCGCGGCGCCGACGGTGTCGCCGAGGAGACGCCGGAGGCGATCCCGCTCTGGGTCGACGAGGAGGCCATCCCTTATGCCCGCATGTGGGCAGACGACGCGCTGTGGATCCCTCTGCTGCTGCGCGGCGTCCGCTTCGATGGCCGCTACGTGTTCGACGGCGCGCGCATGTTGGACCACCGCGTCGAGGCGCTGGCGACCGCAGACGCTGACCTCGATATCGGCGTCCGCCGCCCGGAGACGCCACAGCGAGACGCACCATGACGACTCATAATGACCTGAAAAGCACGATAACGCCTCATGATGCCGCCGCGGTCGCGGCCGCGCGCGCCTGGGCCGAGGCCCGGGCCCGGTTGCTCTACGACGGCAAGGTGGTAGCACATCGCTCCTGCGGGGTCGCCATCGCCGAGTCTTTTGGCCGTGACGGCCGGCCCTACGTCGGCCTGCGCCGTGGCGGCCTGACGGGCGAGGCGACCTGCGGGGCGATCGGCGCCGGCGTGCTGGTGCTTGGCGAGATCTTCGGCGCTGAAGATCCCGCCTCGCCCTCGACGCCTGCGCTGGTGGCGGCGGTGACGCGCTATCAGGCGCTGTGGCAGGCGCGGCTGCAGCGTGGCGCGGCGAGAACGGTAGTCTGCAACGACCTCACAGGGCAGTTCGCGGCGTTCGGGAGCCCGGAGCGGCACGCCTTCTGCACCGACATCGCCACCGAGGTGGCCGGGTGCGTCGCGCAGGTGATGGTCGAGCAGGGCGTCGATGTGGCACGCTTGGTGCCACCTACGCGTTGAGGCGCGCCACACCTGAGCAAGGGACAGGACAATGCCAGCGGCGATGACGACAGAGAACAAGGCAGAGCGGCACAAGCCAAGCGGCGGCGAACTGGACCCAGCGGCGCTGGCGGCGCTGCCGTTGCCACCGTGCCCGGGAGTGGTGGGGATGATCGAGACCCTGCGTCGCATGCGCGGCGACTCGCTGGCGTTCATCACCCGCATGAGCCGCGACTACGGCGCGGTGGGCAGGCTGCCGCTTGGCAGCGAGACGTTGATCTTCCTCAGCGACCCCGACCTCATCGGCGAGGTGCTGCAGAAGCGCTCGGAGTCGTTCCACAAAGACCCCGTGACGCGCAAGCTCGAGGAGTCGCTGGGCCGCGGGCTGCTCACCTCGGAGAACCCGGTCTGGAAGGCCCACCGCAAGGCGATCGCGCCCCTCTTCAAGCGCAGCCACCTTGAGGCATGGGCAGCCGAGATGGTGCAGGGCAGCGAGGCGATGGTGGAGGCGTGGCAGCTGCCCGGCGCGGCGGCTGCAACGGCCAAAGAGGTCGACGTCGCCTCCACCTCGCTGCGCCTGACGCTCGGCATCGTTTTTCGCACCGTCTTCGGCGCCGATGTCGCCGATGTCTCTGCGGAAGTTGGCGAGGCGATCGACGAGATGATGGAGCAATTCGAGCTCGAGTTGCGCACCTGGCGCCGCTTCGTGCCGAAGTCGTGGCTGCGCGGCGGGCGCCGTCGCGTCGCTCATGCCCGCGCCGCCCTCGACAAGGTGGTCTATGGCCTCATCGCTGCCCGCCGTCAGCGGCCCCTAGAGGACGGCGACGACCTGCTCGGCCGCCTGATGCTGGCGCGCGACGAGGCTGGCAACGTCTTGACCGACGAAGAGCTGCGCGACGAGGCGGTGACGATGTTCGTCGCCGGTCACGAGACGACGGCGATCGCGCTGGCGTTCGCTTGCTGGCACCTCGGCCTGCAGCCGGACCTGCAGCGGCGCTTGCGGGCCGAGCTGCATGGCGTCCTCGGCGATCGGGCACCGGGCGTCGCCGACCTCGAGCGCCTGCCGCTGCTGCGCGCCACGGTGCAAGAGACGCTGCGCGTGCATCCGCCGGCCTACGTCGTCGGGCGCACGGCCTTGCACGACCTCGAGCTCGGCGGCTTCCGCATCGAGGCCGGCAACGCCGTGCTGATGAGCCAGTACGCGATGCACCACGACCCGCGCTACTTCCCCGATCCCGATGCGTTTCGGCCCGAGCGCTGGCTCGACGGCCTGGAGCAGCGGCTGCCCAAGTTCGCCTACTTCCCCTTTGGCGGTGGACCACGCGTCTGCGTCGGCAACCACTTCGCGCTGATGGAGCTGCAGCTCTGCCTAGCGTCGATCGTCCGCCGGGTCGAGCTGGGCGCGCCGGCGACGGCCAGCGTGCGGACCAGCGCCGCCGTGACGCTGCGGCCGGCCGTGCCGATGCCGATGCAGCTGCGCCTCGCCGCCCCGGCGGCACAGCGCGACGGCGGCGCCGCCTAGGGAAGTGGAGCCGGAGAGCCGATGGAAGATCTTC
>SXNM01000244.1 GCA_005777155.1 Pseudomonadota bacterium
CACGCCGCGCCGGCGCTGCCCGTCATCGCGCCCTGCGACGGTGGGCCTGGATGCTCCCTCTGACGTTGCTTGCCTGCGGTGGCGGCGAGGGCGCCTCGACCAGGCCCGATGTGGCGGCGCGCGCGCCGGCGGCGCAGCCGGCGATGCCCATCCTGTGTCCAGGCGGCCTGCTGTGTGAGTCCGACCGGCCCTTGTGCGGTTGGCGCGTGCCGGCGGCCTGCGCCCAGCGCACCGAGCGGGCGCAGATCTGCAGCTGCGAGCTGCCGGAGCTATCCAGCGACGCGATCCGCGAGTTTTTTTCCAGCCGCTACCCTGGCTCGGTCCGCCAAGAGGCCGGTGGCCTTGCGGTGATCGCCGCGGTGGGCGAGCGGCCCCCTGGCGCGCCCACCCCGACCCCAGCCACGCTGCGCGTCGGCGGCGGCAGCGGCGCGCGTCCCTTGTTTGCGACGCCCGGCGCGATGGTGCTCGCCACGCCATGACCACGACCGCGCACCCTCCGCTGCCGCCGGTCCCGGTGGCCCTGATCGGGGTCTGGTCGTCGGAGTCTGGTCGTCGGAGTCTAGTCGTCGGAGTCTAGTCGCAGGCGTCCACCTGCCTGCGAGCGGCGCGCAAGGAGGCCCCTCTCCGCTCACCCGCTGCCGCGCAGCCGGCTCAGCGCATTCGGCTGTTGTGGCCTGTTCGGGGGTCGCGCTCGCCGCCGCCCGGTGCCAGCCTCGCCGCTGCTGTCGGGTGGGCGCCGCCGCTGCCGACCCTCCGTGCCGGGAGGCGGCGGCCCCTTGCGAGGGACCAAGATTGACGGCGGCCCAGGCCGGCCTACACTCGTTGGGCAGGGCCACGGGTTGGGTCCGTTGTGGAGGCTCCCAATGATCGCGTTCACCGAGCGTGCTGCGTCTAAGATCCGCGAAATGGCGGGCAGTCAGCAGTTCGACGGCCATGGCGTCCGGGTGATGGTAGTCGGCGGTGGCTGCGCCGGCTTCACGTACGACATGGACTTCGAAGAGGCGGCCCGCGACGACGACGAGGTCACCGAGCAGCATGGCCTCAAGGTGTTCGTCGACGAGATGAGCGCCAGCTACCTCGACGGGACCACCGTGGACTATGTGGAAGGGCTTGACTTCACTGGATTCCACTTCGAGAACCCGGGTGCGACTCGAACCTGCGGGTGCGGCTCCTCGTTCTCGTAGCCAGGCCAGCGACCTTTTGGTTTGACTCCCAGGCGCCAGCGGTGCTGCCGGGCAGGAGCGCACCATGAGCGGGACCCACTATCAGCTCGACGCCGACGACATGGCGTGGACCTGTCACCCCCAGCGCGGCGTGTCTTACAAGTCGCTGCGATACGACCACGGCGACAAGTCCGGCGCGGTGATGATCCACCTCTGCCCCGGGGCGACCTACCCTCGCTACAAGGCCCACGCCGGCCAAGACATCTTCGTCGTCGACGGCGAGCTGCGCGTCGGCGCCTCGGTCATCCGTCGCGGCGGCTACGTGCACGTCACCGCTGGCAGCGTCGAGGAGCCGCGCACCGAAAAGGGCTGCGTGATGTTTGTCAGCTTCCCAGGTGACGTGGAGCACTTGCACGGCTAGAGACGTGACCAGTGATGACTGGCCGCACCTCTCACCGCATGGTTCGTTTTGAGGCGGCGCCCCGAGCCAAGTTCAGCGTCATTCTCCGACTTTCCACATCCAGTGCCGCGCACTCTTGCGCGCCCCTTGGGCCCCATGGGGCGCGTCGCTAGACCTTGGGGGCTGCCCGCTCGCTGCCGGCAGGGTCGCTGCCGCGATGGACTCGGCGCAGCGCCGGCGCCCTGACCGCCGCAAGAGCGCCGACCGTCCGCGCTTCACCTCCAAGGCCATCCAGAGCGGAAGGGCGAGTTGGCACTTGGCAGGCGGCGCGCGCTCTGCCATTGTGGTTCGAACCCGTCTGCAACGCTGAGGTTGAGCGATGGCAGCAGATTCTAGGCGAAACTCTGGACTGGGCGTCATGTCCGGCATGTTCGGTCTGCTGGGTCGCCGCGTCAGTGAAGCGGATTCGGTTCAAGAGGCGCCCGAGCGCGCCGCAGCCCCGGACGTGTTCGAGCGCGTCGATCGGCCGGCGCGAGACGTCGCGCGCTTGCTGAACGAGTCGCCGATCTTTCAGTCCCTCAATGACCGCGAGTTGCTGATGATCGCGGAATTCGGGCACATCGCGCGCTGCCATGGCGGCACGCATTGCTGGAGCGCTGGCGACCCGGCGCAGTACCTCGTACAGGTGTGCGAGGGGCGCTTGGAGATGCGCGTCAGCATCTTGCCCGGCAACGACCACACAGTTCGCATCGCCCGCGCCGGCGATCTCCTTGGCGTCGAGGCAGTGTTCGGTGCCCAGAACCATCACTTGGCCGCCATCGCGACGGAGCGCACCGCTGTGGTTCGGCTGCAGGTCTCCGAGCTACGTCGGCACTACGAGGCGGGGCGCCCGGGCGCCATCAAGGTCTACGTGGCGCTCGCCGGCATCATCGGCGCCCAGGTTCGAGACGCCACAGTGGAAGTTAGCAGACTCCTTGAGAAGACGTCGATCAGGCCGGCCCAAGGCAGCGGCGTTGAGGCGACGGAGGCGGCGATGAACGATCTGCTCTCCGGCAAGCACTAGCCGGCGAGGGTCGGCGCCGGCCATACCCCGGGGCGCGCGCGCCCCAGGCCCTCCGCTTCGATGCCCGATGCAGCTTGCCTTGAGGCCCCCCTACCCCTAGAACCGGAACCGGGACGCGTGCCTGCGCAGACACTGCGCAGCCGGCGGCGGGAACCGGACCTGCCCCGAACGCGCGTCGAGCGAGCCGCCGATGACGACCAGCGCCCGCCAGCCGACGCACAGCAAGCTCAACCGCGCAGACGCGCAGGACAAAGAGCCCAAGAAGCGGGCCCATGAGCTCGACGGCGCGGCGCCGCAGCAGGCTCCGGCCGCCGACATGCCGCCGCTCGGCGACAGCGGCGCGTCGCTGGCCCCCACCCTCGGCGCGCAAGCGGACGCCGCGGCGGCCGACCCTGCGGTGATCCAGTCCCAGCAGCAGGAGCTGGCCCGGCTCAAGGCCCTACCGCCGGGCGATCCCGAGCTTGAGACCTACAAGAAGCCAGAGGCGCTGGCCGCCCAGGTGCCGGAGGGCCCCGGAGCGACAGGCGCCGCCGCCAGCGCCGCAGATGCGATGTCGCCCAAGCAGGAGCAGCAGGCCCCGGGCGAGATCGGCGCCCCCGCTGAGACCGTGGACGCCGCGATGCCAGACGTCGGCGCCGCGCTGCAGAAGGTCGACGTCGCCGCCACCGTCCAAGGCGGCTCCGAAGCGCAGACCGGCGCCGCTGACGCCGCTGCCCTCCGCAGCCAGTCGGTGACGACGCCCACCGAACAGGCGCCCGAGAACGCCGCGCCACCGAGCGGCGCAGAGATCGCCCCGGAGGCCACCGCCGATCTGGACGTCAGCGCGCCGCCTGAGGTCAAGGTCGAGGCGCCATCCGCAGCAGAGCTCGACGCCCGCGCACCGGCCGCCGCCGCCCCGAGCGCGCCGCAGTCGCTGACCACGCCCACGGCCGACGTCGAGGCCGAGGCCCGCGCCGCCGCCGCCCCGAC
>SXNM01000245.1 GCA_005777155.1 Pseudomonadota bacterium
CCGGCGGCGGCGGCGGCGGCGGCGGCAAGCTGCTCGCTGGCGTCGGCGGCCGCGTCGGGACTGGCGGCAGCGACTGCGCGTCTCCGGGCTCGAAGTCGATGCGCATCTCGAAGGCGCCGCAGAGGAATATCGCGCCGTCGTTCAGCTCGGAGCCCTGCTGCGGCTCCAGGCGACGGCCCTGCCAGAAGGTGCCGTTCGACGATCCGAGGTCGTAGAGATAGAAGCGCCCCGATTGCCACTGAACGCGAGCGTGGACGCGCGAGACGCTCTGGCCGGCGGTGCGGATCTCGCATGTGCCCTGGCGACCGACCGAGATGACCGGCCGACTGGGCCCTACTTGGACCTCGTGCAGCTCGCCGTCGTCACCGTAGAAGCAGATGATCGCCACCGGCGCCTCCCCATGTCCGCCCAGTTCTAGCTCGACTCGCCGTGACAGGGCGCTGGGATTCGACCCCAAAGTGGGCAAACGCGCAAGCCTCCGCAGCCGGTCGCCAACCGTAGCGCGGGCGTCGTAATCTCGACGTTCTCCGACAGGCGCGCCTCAGCGCTTGGCGACACCGCCAAGGGTCAGCGCCGCGGCCTCACATGGAGATGCTGCCCTTGCGGAACTCCGATCGGCCGATGTGGCAATTGACCAACACCGCCTTGCCCTGACGCGCCAAGGCCTTGGCCTCCGCCAGCGCTGCCGGCAGCGCCGCGAGGTCACGTACCGCGATGCCGACACCGCCCAGGCCCTCCGCGACCTTGTCGTAGGCCGTCGGCGCTAGCACGGTCCCCACGTCGTCGCCGAGGATCGTCACCTGGTCGCGGGCGATCTGCGTCCAACCGGCGTCGTTGCCGATGACGGCCACACAGCCCTTGCCGATGCGGACGAAGGTGTCGAACTCCATCAGCGAGAAGCCCGCCGCGCCGTCGCCGTAGAGCAGCCAGACCAGGCTATTCGGTCGGCTTGTCGCCGCCGCCAGCGCGAAGCCGCCGCCGACACCCAAGGTGCCAAATACGCCGGGATCGAGCCAAGTCAGCGGCTTACGTGGCCGCAGGACGTAGGCCGCTGTCGCCACAAAGTCGCCACCGTCGGCGACCAAGATCGCGTCGTCGTCGAGGGCCGCCTCGATGGCCTGGACGACGGCGACCGGATTCATCGGCGGACACGGCTCGACGGCCATCTGCACGATCTCGGCGTCACGCTCGGCGTCGCGCGCGGCCAACGTCGCCCGCCACTCCGGCCACGTGAGGCCGCGCAGCAGGGGGTGTGCGGCCAGGCGCTGCAAGAAGCGGCCGGGGTCACCCGGCACGGGCAGCGTCGGGACGCGGTTGCGCAGCAGGGTGCCGATCTCGAGGTTGACGGCGATGATCTTGGCGCGGCTGCCGATGCTCCTGCCGTAGTCCATGCGGAAGTCGCACGGCACGCCGGCCAGTACCACGAGGTCGGCCTCCGTCATGGCGTTCTTGCGCTTGTGGCGCATCTGCTGCGGATCGCTCGGGCCGAGCAGTCCGCGCGCCATGCCCGCGAGGAAGGCTGGCGCGCCGAGCGCCCGCACCGACTCCGCCACCGCCGTCGCCTCCAGCGGACGACACAGCGCCTGGCTGCCGACCACCAGCACCGGCCGCTTGGCCTTGGCCAGCATGCGCGCCGCCGCCTCGACCAGCGGCGACGGCGCCTCGGGCACATCGGCCACTGCCGCCGGGCCGAAGCGGACGTCGCTGAGGCCGCCAAACATCTTGCTGAGGTGCCGCTCGAGGTAGAGGTTCATCGCCCGCGTCTTGAGATCGCGTTGCTTTCCGCCGCTCTGGATGTACCAGTCGCGGATCAGCGCCTCGTCGTAGAGCAGGTCGATCGGACACTCGACGAACACGGGACCTGGCACGCCCGACAGCGCCTCAGCGAAGGCACGCTCGACCGCGGGCACGAGGTCGGCGACGCGGGTCACGGCGATCGACCACTTGACGAAGGTCTTGATCGCCCCCATCTGCTCGATGTCTTGCAGCGATCCGCGCCCGCGCAGCACCGTCGCCGCGGCGCCACCAAGCAGCACCAGCGGCACCTGCGCCATCTGGGCATTCTGCAGCGCTGTCAGGGTGTTGGTGACGCCCGGACCCGCAGTCACCGCCGCCACGCCGGGTACGCCGGTGAGTCGCGCCGCGGCGTCAGCGGCAAAGGCGGCGTTACCCTCGTCGCGCACGTCGACGATGGCGATGCCGCGGCGCTTGCAGCCGACCAAGATCGGCGAGATGTGACCACCGCAGAGGGTGTAGAGGTTCTTGACGCCCTGTCGCAGCAGCACCTCCGCCACGAGGTCGCCGCCGTTGGGCCGCTGCGGCGCCGCAGCGCCCGCCACCGTCGAATTCGTCGTCATCGCGTCCTCTCCCTCTCGGGCGCGCCGCGCCGTGCGCCGTCACGCCTGCTGATTGCCACGCGGCGAGAAAGGCCTTGTCTACTGCGCGCCGAGCACCGGTCGGTCGAGCACGAAACAGGTGAAGGTGCCCGTCATCACGCGGCGATCGCCGACGCGCACCACGACCTCGACGGTCCGCTTGCGACCGCGACCGGCTCGGACCCGGGCCTCGGCCTCCATGACCTCGCCCTTGCGCACCGGGGCCAAGAAGCGCGTCTCGGCGCCGCCGAGCACGACGTGGGGATCGTTGACGGCGAGCATGGCCGCATAGTCCGCGAGCCCAAAGGTAAAGCCGCCGTGCACCAAGCCGCTGGCGTCGACCACCATCGCGCTAGAGGTCGGCAGCCGCACGAGCGCCGCTCCGGCCGAAAGCCGCACCGGCGTACCGAGCAGGCGCGGCTCGGCGCTGAGGTGGGTGGTGGGTTGGCTCGGGAGCGGGCGCGAATCGACCATGGCGAGGGAGGCTGCGTGCAAGCACCGCGCCGGTCAAGCCCCATTGCAGGCGGTCGGAGACGCCGGCAGACTGCTGAAGATGCACACCGACGCAGCACTGCCGAACCTGACCATGGCCACACAAAGCGCCGCAGCGACGGGAGCTGCGGCCGCCGCCACGCCGCGCCAGAGCCAGGGCGCCGTGACCTTGATTCTGGCTGCCCTCGGCGACCGCCGGGCGATCGCAGCCAAGCTCCGGCGCCTCCTGCAGACCGCCGGCGTCTACACCGATGGCGCAGAGCTGAACCGGCGCCTCAGCGCCCTGGAGGCCCGGGCCATGCTCGACGCCGCCCGCGGCCGGCCCAACCGCGCCCAGTTCTACTTCGGCGGCCTCGACCAGCTGCGCTTCGTCATCGTGCCCGCCGCTCGCGACTACTACGCCGCGCGTGGCATCTCTTTCTGGATGCACCAGCTGCTGCGATTCCTCGACGATCCGGTCAGCGTCGTCGATCCGAGCGGCCTGTTCTCGCTGCGCCAGACCATCACCGGCCACGTCCTGCAGGTGACCCACCTCGACCCGATCTACGACCTCGAGCTGCTGCAGATGTGGCCCGATGGCATCGCAGATTTCGAGCGCGAGATCGAGGCCATGCTCGATGGTAGCCACCCACGCGCCGCCACCATCGGCGCCATCATCGAGGACGCCGACTACCACCAGCGCCTGCTCGACTACGTGCGCGCCTACCGGGCAGACCCCGCCGCCGAGCGCCTGCGCCGCGACCTCGGCGCAGTCGGCACCGACGCCGATTTTCGCGCCGCCGCGGAGCGCTTCGCGACCTTGCCCGGCTACCTCGACTGGTGTCAGCGGTTGCCGCCCGGCCTCGGGGCGCTGCTGTGGCGCTGGCTGACCGTGCGGCGCTATGCCCAGGCGGTCGCTGCGACTTGAGGCGCCACGCCGCGGGAGCGCCGATTCGCCAGCGCTAGAAGCATCGGGCGAAGGGCTCGGGCCCGAGGCGACAACGTCCAGCCTCGCCAGCTGTGCCGTGCCCGCGACCGCCGAGGCGCCGCCGGCGATGGACAAGCCACGCCCTCGCCCTTAGACTCCCGCGGCCGCCCCGACCCGGAGTTCCGGGGCCCCTGGAGGATCCGATGAGCGAAGTAGCATCCCTGCGGAGCATAGTACGCAACGACGACGGCTCGTTCTCGGTCTCCTTTCAGGCTGTAGGCCGCGCTTGGCAGATGACCGCCAAGGTCGACGAAGAGGGGCTGGAGGTCGAGTTCGACGACGAGCTCTCTGACGCCATCGACATGCTCGATCGCGACGAAGACGAGCTCGACGAGCGGGAGCTAGTCCTGCGCGAGGTCGGCCTCATCGCCGACGGCGTGATGGAGACCCTGGCCTCCTCTGGCTTGCTCGGCGACCTCGGCGCCCTGGAAGACCGCTTCGACGAGGGCTGGGAAGAAGAAGAGCCGGTCCAAGCCTAGCCAAGCGCGGCGCCAGCTGGCCTAGGTCGCCCAGGTCAGGAGCAGACGATCGGCCACCCGCTCGCCCTCCAAGGTCTGGCCCTCGAGCTGAAATCGCCGCAGCATAGAGCGCCCGACGTCGACCAGCGACTCCGACTCAAAAAGCCGCTCCGGCAGCGCCAGCTCAATGACCTTGCGCCCTGAGCGCTTGGTGCCGTCGATCGACAGCGCCACGCGCGCGCCGCGGGCCTTGGCGCGCTCAATGGCGGCCAGGAGGCGCTCCAGCGAGAAGGCCTGGGCGCCATACAGCGTGCCCTCGCTGTCGCTATAGGGTGGGTCGCAATAGACCAGGGCGCCGGGCCCTGCGCCGTCGATCGCAGCCTCGAAGTCCATGACCTCAAAGCGCACCCCAGCGACGCGCGGCTGCCAGGCGGCGACCCGGGCCGCCAAGGTCTCGGCGCGAATCGGCCGGTGGACCCCGCAGGGCGTGTTCATCTCGCCGCGGGCGCTGAAGCGGATGACGCCGCCGTAGCAGGTACGGGCCAGAAACAGCAGGTCATCGGCGTTGGGCGCCGCGTTGTAGCGTTCGCGCACGGACCGATAGTAGCCCTCGATGCCCTCGCGCGAGCCTGACGCCTCGGACTCGACGATGCGCTGCCTGTAGGCCTCGACCAGGGCCGTGGCGTCGTGCTGGACCCGACGATGGATCGCGATCAGCGGCGCGAGCGCGTCGCTGGCGATGGCGACCCGTGGGGCCAGCTCGGCCAGCACCGCGCCAGAGCCGACGAATGGCTCCAGGTACAGGCTGAAGTCTTTGGGCAAGTTGGCGACGATCGTGGCGGCGACGCGGTGCTTGTTGCCGATCCACTTCAAGACGCCGCCGCGGTGCGGAGGCAGGCCGTGAAAGGCACCGGCGTGGGCGAGGTCGCGCATCTCGGCGGGCGCACCAGCAGGCGGCGCCGGTGGCGCGGCGGCGCTCGGCGGCGAGGTCGGACGCTCCTCGGCGCGTGGCGGCAGGTGAGGTCGACGCGCTGGCTCTACGGGCAGCTGTGTCGCGTCGAAGAGGGGCAGCTGGGCGTGCAGATCGGCGCCGGCGCGCTGGCTCACGACGACCGGCCGTCGCGTCGGCCCGACGGCTGCATCGGCGCGCCGTCACGGCTGCTGCGATCGATGGCGCGGGGACGATGGTGCCGCCGCGCCTCGTCTGCCGGGCCGAGGGGTCTGTCTGGCGCTGCGGGTGGGGCCTCGGCCGCGCCGAGCCGCTCCGGGTCATGGTGCGAGTAGCCTTGGAAGATCGGGAGCTCGACGACGGGCTGTGGCGCGACCGCCGCCGAGGCGCGGGCCCCGGCGCCTCGCGACGCTGCCATGGCGTCGGCGGGCGGCTCCACCTTCAGCCGCGGCGCTTCGGGTACCGGCGCCATCGCCTGCGTCAGCGGCGACGCTGCGTGTCCAACGGCCGGCGGCGCCCAGGGGCCGGCGGCGCCCTCCGTACGGCTTGGGCGATAGGGTTCATGGCTGGCGCTCTGGCGCGCCGAGCCCTGCCGGTCGGGCCGCCCAGCCTGCAAAGGACGGTATGGCTGCTGCGTCGGCGCGTCGACATCGACCGCAGACGGGGCAAGCGGTCGGGGCGGGCGGGGGCGCGCTGGTGCGCGGTCGGCGGCGGCGCC
>SXNM01000246.1 GCA_005777155.1 Pseudomonadota bacterium
CCTCGCGCTCGCCTTCGCGGCCGCCGTCGCCGCCTGCCAGGACAGCGCCTCGGCGCAAGCGGCCGACGTTGACGTCGCGGCGCCTGATTTCGGGATCGGCCGTGCAGGGCAAGACGGCGCTGCTGACGACGTCCTCGGCGTCGCCGACGCCCAGGCGCCGAGCGATGCCAACCCAACCCCGACGCCGGACGTCGACCTTGAGGCCACCAGCGACGCCGCCGCCTCCAATGACGCCGACGCGCTAGCCAGCGACCTCGACGCGACAGCCGCCCCCGACGCGACAGCCGCCCCCGACGCGACAGCCGCCCCCGACGCGACGGCCGACCCCGACGCGACTGCCGACGCCGACGCGGCAGGCAGCGACGCCGTCGTCTGGCAGAGCCCCTTCGTCTGGAAGCTCGGCGCCGACCAGGTCAAGATCGCCTGGAGCACCCTGCCCGACGGCCGCCGCGCCTGGCAGCTCAGCACCACCCACCCGCTGCGGGATGGCCTGCCAGCGGACGGCACGCTGGCCTTCACCGAAGCGCTGGGCGCGGCGCGGGTTCGGAGCCCGCATCCAGGCTTTGACGCGGCCTGGGCGTTGGCGCAGCACGAGCGGGCGCTGGCCTCGGTGAGCGCGCTCAGCGACGGCGCCTGGAATGGCGGCCAGCCCGTGCCCTGCGCCTGCTGGCAGACCGGCGAGAAGTGGACCTGGGCCTGGACCCGCGACGCCGCCTACGCCATCGCGCTCGGCCTCGCCGGGCACGATCCCCAGCGTAGCGCCGACACGCTGCGCTTTTTGACCAGCAAGCCCAAGGCCGGCGCCAGCGCGCCCTCGCCCACCACGCCGCGCATCCTGCAGGACACCGGGACAGGCGGCAGCTGGCCGGTTTCCACGGACCGTTTGGCGTGGGCCCTCGGCGCCCGCGCCGTCGCCGCAGCGCTGCCGAAGGCGCAGCGGGCCGCTTGGTGGGCCGAGGTCGCGCCGATCTTGCAGGCGACGCTGGACGACGACGCCGCGCTCGTCGCCGGGGCCGGCGGGCTGTGGCCAGGAGAGACGTCGTTCACCGACTGGCGCGAGCAGACGTATCCGCCGTGGACCGCGTCGCGGCCAACCGCCATCGCGCGGACGCGGGCCCTGTCGACCAACGTCGTCGCCCTCATCGCCCTCGAGACGCTCGCCACCGCGCTCGCCGCCCAGCCAGGCGCTGACGTGCCGCTTGGCGCCGCCGGTCTCGCCGCGGCGAAGGCGAAGGAGCGGGCGGCGCCGCAGCGCGGCGCGCTCGTCGCTGCCTTCGCCGCGGCGCCGACGGTGCCGTTGCTGGCCCTACCAGGCGCCAAGGGCGCGCCCGTCGTCGTCCAGGCGCCGCCGGCCTGGCTCGGCGGGCCGATGGACGCCACCGCCGCGGCACGGGCAGACCTGCTCGCCCTCGCGCTAGCGACGTTGGCGGAGCTTTGGCCGCTCGAGGTCAGCGGGAGCTGGCTGCGCGCTTGGCCGATGGCGCCGTCAGGGCCACCGGTGGTCTGGCCGCAGAGCCCCGAGGCGCCCATTTACCACAACCGCGCATCCTGGCCGTTCGTCACCGCCTTCGCCGCGCTGGCGGCCGACAAGGCGGGCGTCCCCGCCGTGCGTGGGCGCGCCACGCTGGCCCTGCTGCGGCAGTCGCTGCTCAACCTCTCGAACCTGGAGAACTTCGCTTGGCCGGGTGGCGAAAACTGGCGCGATGAGGGCCCGACCAGCGGCCCCGTCGTCAACTCGCGGCGCCAGCTCTGGTCGGTCGCCGGCCTGCTCAGCGTCGTCGAGCGGTCGGTTTTTGGCGTCGAGCGCGACCCGACCCTCGGCCTCCGGGTCTGGCCGACGCTGCCGCGCGGGCTGGTCCACGCCCTGTGGCCGCAGGGAGGCGAACTTGCGCTGGAAGGCCTGCCGGTCGCCGGCTTCAAAATCGACGTCCGCCTGACGCTGCCGCCCACCGCCGGCGATGGCGAGGGCGCGCTGACGCCGGCGTCGGCGTCGCGGTCGGGAGCGCCGTGGGCCGCCGCGGACTGGCAGGCCGATGCCGCTGCAGGGGCTACGACGGCGTTTGACTTCGCGCTGCAGCTCGGGCCAGCGGCCGGCGACGCGGCCAAGGAGCCGGCGGCGTGGGTCGACGCCAACGCGCCGTCCGCGCAGTGGCAAGCGCCACCGACCCCAACCTTGGCGCCGGTCGCTGCATCGCCGAGCGGCGTCGCCCTGGCCTGGAGCCAGCCGCCGGGACCGGTTTCGGCCTTCGAGGTGCTGCGCGCCGGCGCGGGCCCGATGCAGGTGGTGGTGACCCTCGACGCCGCCGCGCTGGCCGCCGCGGGCAAGGGCCTTGCGTACCTCGACGACGCCGCCAAGGGGGGCATCGATCCGGGCAGCGGCCTCGCCGGCTGCTGGACCGTGCGCGCGGTCTCGGCGCAGGGCCTTCGCTCGCACCACGCGGAGCCGCAATGCGACTGGGGCCCCGGGTTTGGCCGCATTCAGACCGTGTCGGCGTGGGCCTTTGCTGGCGATGGGGCGCAGCCGGCGGCGGCGTTCGTCGCGGCGCCTGCCGCCCATCACGCCGGCTTTGGCGTCGGCAGCGGCGCCGGGCTCAGCGCCGTCGCAGTGCCCGATCGCAGCGGCCCGCACGCGCTGGAGGTCCGCTACCGCAACGAGCGGCCGGTGCAGACCGGCTATGGCGCCTTGCCCTTGCAGCTGGAGGTGCGGCGGGTGCGCGACGACGCCCTGCTCGGCGAGGCGCTGGTGGCGCTCGGCCAGACCGGCGGCGGTCAGGGCTTTGTGGTGGCGCCGGCGCTGCAGAGCCTGTCGCTGCAGGCGGAGGAAGCGATCCGCGTCGCGCTCTGGCGGCGGCCGGCGGGCGGCATGACCGGCCTGCAGCGCGCCACCCTCTACGATGGGCCGGGCGGCAAGGAGGCCGGCGCCGGGCTGGCCGTGGCGGTCGACATCGCGGAGGTGCAGCTCCTCGCCCGCAGCGCCGCGCCCAAGGTGGCGCCGACGTTCGCCTTCGATGGCAGCGGTGACTTCGACATCCTGCCCGCGGCGGCGACCTGGACGCCGGGGGCGACGCTGGCGCCCTGGGAGCGCGTCGGCCTGCACGGCGATGCTCGGCACCTGCACGGCGCGGTGGTCAGCCAGGACTTCGAGGTCGCAGCGGGGGCCTACCTGCTCTACCTGGAGGCGGTGGCGCCTGGGCCCGGCGGTGCGCTACCGCCACCGCAGCCGGGGCCGGGGCTGACGTACCTCGGCCTGACGCCCAAGCTGCCTTTCACCGCCACCTGCGCCGTCGGCCTGCGCTCCAGCACCGACCTCGCCGACGGCGCCGGGCCCTGGGCCGGGCTGCACTGCCGGCACGGCGGCGTGTGGCGCCTCGTGGCGCGCCTACAACCGGGCGTCGACCTCTTCGTCGCCGCCGACAAGCACACGGTGGCGTTTCGCCTGCCGCGCGGCGCCCTCGGAAAGGCGGCGCTGCAGCCCGGCACGCTGCTGCGGGTGAGCGGCCACCTCGTCCACGCCGTCGCCGGACAGGAGTGGAAGGGCCTGCTGCCGGCCTCGGCGACGCCATGGCAGAGCGCAGGCGGCGGCTACCTGGAGCTGGCGTGGCCGCTCGGCGGGACGACGGGCCCCGGCGTCGTCAAGTAGGCCGCCGGCGCTGGGACTGGCCGGCGACTCGCATCGCGGTCGAGGGCGCCGGTTTGGCGATGGTCCACCGCGTCGCATCGGCCGCCAAGGCTCCGGCGGCGACCCGTCGCCAATCGCGAGCGATCGGCGTCGCCTTTGAACCGTCGGAGCGGCGGCGCCTTCGCTGCAGCGCAGGCACGCGCTGAGGCGCTGAGGCGCTGAGGCGCTGAGGCGATGAGGCGCTGAGGCGATGAGGCGCTGCGTGCGCTACTGAATCGCCGGGTCGATGATCTGCTGCGGCTTGAACCCTGGCGCGGCCGCGGCGGTCAGCTCGACGGCGTACTCCGGCAGGCGGCGCGTCATCTGGAAGCCCCACTTGTCGCGGACTTGCCGACAGTGGTTGAGGTCGACCTCGCTGACGAGCACGCCATCGCGGACGCGGCTGAGGCCGGGCGTGCGGCCGCCGTTGGGCGCGGTGACGTAGCTGGAGCCGTAGAAGTGCCCGAAATCATGGTGCGCCGGACGGCCATCGCCCGAGGTGAAGGCGTTGGGGAAGACCTCGGTGCCGATGCGGTTGATCGCGACGCTGAAGTAGTTGTTGGCGATGGAGGCGCAGCGGGCCTCGATCGGCCACAGCGGCTCGCTGAGGGCGCCGACCGTGGCTGAAGGGTTGAAGACGATCTCAGCGCCGTTGATCCCGAACATCAGCCAGTTGAGCGGGTGGTGGCGTCCGTAGCAGATGTTGACGGCGATGTTGCCGAATTGCGTGACGAACACCGGGTGGCCGGTGTCGCCCTCCATGTAGTAGGTCGACTCGTTGAAGTCGCCGACGCGCGGGATGTGGACCTTGCGGTGGTGGCCGATGATGTTGCCGTTGTTGCCGATCACCACCGCCGTGTTGTGGATGGTGCCGCCGTGGGCCTCATCGCGCTCCAAGATCGGCGAGACGATGACCATGTTGTAGCGGCGCGCCAGCTTGGCGAGCAGCTGCGTCGTCGGACCGTCGACGGGCTCGGCGAACTCGAGCCAGGGCTCCTTTTCGCGGGTGCAGAAGGCAAAGGGCATCGTCCAGGCCTCCTGCAGGCACAGGACGTTGACGCCCGCGGCGCCGGCGGCGTGGATCAGCGCGACGTGACGATCGACGATCGCCTTGTACTGGACGGCGACGGGCTCGGTCGTCGGCACCGTGACCTGCACCTGGATGGCGCCGACGCGGACAATGCGCGGGGCCCGCAGCTGCTCGGCCTTGGCGTGGAACTTGTAGGCCGCGATGTCGAATTGGCCGGCCTTGGCCAGCTTTGCCGCCTCGGCGCTGACCTCCAGCGCTTGCGGCATCTCGCCGTACAGGATGCGCCACGCTTCGGCCTGGTCCTTCTCTGGGATCAAGCGCAACAGCGCCTCGATGCTCTCGACTTCACCCGGGGATGTCCCATGAGTCACGCTGCCTTTGCTCATCATTGGCTCCTGTGATGCTCGAATCGGTCGGCCCGCCGGCCGGGCGCGGCGCAGTGCCACGCGGTGGCAGAAAGGTTGGAGCGCAGCGCGGCAGACGTCAATCGCGCCGTGACCCGTGCCGGCAGCCTCCGCGGGTCGGGCTCGCGAAAGTTGCGTCCAAGCGGAGGCGATGGCGGCCGAGCAGGAGGATCCATGAGCTTGTTTCAGACCACGAGCAGCACCGGCGCCCGCCGCTCTGCCATCGCGTTCGCGGCGCCGATGCGCGCCCACATCGCCCTCGGAGTCAGCGATGTCGAGGCGGCGTTGCCCTTCTACCAGGCGCTGCTCGGCGTGGCGCCGACCAAGGTGCGGCCCGGCTACGCCAAGTTCGAGCCCGAGCTGCCGGCGCTCAACCTCTCGCTGAACCTCGACCCCGACCACGCTGGGCACAGCGGCGCCCAACACTTCGGCATCCAGGTCATGGACACCGACGCTGTCGAGGCGCTGGGCGAGCGCGTGCGGGCGGCGGGTTTCGCCGGCGAGGTCGAAGAGGGCACGGTCTGCTGCTACGCCCGGCAAGATAAGGTCTGGCTGCGCGACCCGGACGGCCACCGCTGGGAGATCTTCGTCGTCACCGAGGCCGACCACGAGGCGCACAGCCTGCCGACGGCCAGCCAGGCGACGATCGGCGCCGACATCGCCGAGGTCACGGCGACCGCCGCGCCGGCGCCCTGCTGTACGCCGAAGGTGGCCCTGCCCGCGGGCTGCTGCGGATGAGCGGCATGGCCTCGTCCGGCGCCGTCGTGGCGCAAGCTGCCGGGGCGGCCTCGCTCGCCGGCGCGTCGGCACCGTCCGCCGGCGCGTCGGCAGCGGCCCGTTCGGCGCAGACCCGTCGGACGTGGAATCGAGGACGGCAGGGACGCGCGGAGGACCGGGCTTCGGTGCACCCTTTGCGTTTCGCAGCGCGCTGCCGAGAGCGCGCCGCCGCGAACCGCCGCCCTCGACGCGCCGCCTCGGGCTGCGGTTACGGTCGGGCGCTCCTCGCCGAAGCGCCGGCGCGCGGGCGCGAGGGCTTGGCGGGGCCCCCGAGGTCAAGCCGGGCGGCTCGCGACTCGCGCCAGGTAGAGGAGCGGCACGAGGAAGAAGACGACGCTGACGACGTTGAGCGCGACGTTCTCGAACTGGCCGAGCTGGGCCGACCGCAGCGTGTCGGGGACGAACCAAACCAGCGTCGAGGCGATGCCCAACCGAATGGCCCAGGGCTCGCCGGCACGGATGGGCCCGCGCAGCAGCCCGGCGAACATGGTCGTCCAGCCGATCAGCGTGGCGCCGAGGACGCCGTGCATGAAGTCGGTGTAGCCATCGAGCGTCGCCGGCCCCGCCATCCGGACCAGGGCGAGGAAGGCGATGGTGTCGCGCGGCGCCAAGATGAGGCCCGCGCCCAAGAGCGCGGTGACGCCGATCGCGATCCACAGCGAGGCGATGCAGGCGCGGTAGGTGCCGGTCATGGGGCTTCTCGTTCTGGCGAGGTGCGGCCTCGCTGGGGAGCCGCTCGTCGCCGCGGCGGACTCTGGGGCGCCGCGCGGCGCGGCGGGTCGTGGCGAGCGAGCGACGCCCGCCGTGACACGCTAGGCCGCATCGGCTCGGAACCCAAGGCCCGCGCACAGGTCGCCGGCTGAGCTTTCTGCGCGCCCCGTCTCGACGGCGACTGGGTAGCTTGGCGACATCCCTGCATCGCAGGCACGGCCAGCGACCAGCGCCGCCGCGGTCATCGCGCCGCGTCGCTGTACAAGCCGGCTTGGCGGGCCTAGATTGTTCGTTGGCCGCCCGCGCCCTCTGCTGAAGGGCAACGGCGCGGGCGGCCAACGAACGAGCGCGGCGGCGGCGCGAGCCCATGGGGTGCCGACGGCGAGAGCGGCGCCGGGCGCGCGGGTGGCGGTCCCAGCGCCGGCGTGGTGACGGACACCAGCGACGAGTCGGCGGGCAGGCTGCGGGCAGGCAGCGGGCAGGCTGCGGGCAGATCGTAGCGCCGTCGCACAGGCGCGGGCACACGAAGGGCGGGAGGCGAGGATGCGCGGGACGATTGCGGCCTCGTGGTTGATGTTGGCGCTCATGTGGTCCTCGAGCGCTGCGGCTGAGCAGCCGCCAGGGCTGCCCAGCGAGGCTTCGGCCGTGGGCGTCGACACGGCGTTGCTGGTGGCGGTATTACGAGCGCTTGAGGGACCAGAGGCGGGGCGCCCAGAGGCCCTGGCGTCGCCAGCGTTCGTCGCCGACCCCCGCGCGGTCGGTGCCTTGCGTTACTTGGCCTTGCACGACCGCCGGCCCGAGGTGGTGTCGCGGGCGGTAGCGGTGCTGGGTGGCGTGCCTGCCGCTGCCGCGGCGTTGGCGCTGCGCGACGCGCTGGTCGGGGCGGAGGGAAGCCCACCGGTGCAGACGGCGGCGGCGGCGCTCAGCCAACACCCGAGCGGCCAGGGCGGCGCGCTGCTGCACGCGGTGGCGATCGACGAGGCCATCGACGGCGACGTGCGCCGCTTGGCGCTGGACCGGCTGCGGCGCGACCACGCCGCGCTCTTGGCCCGCCTCGGTGAACCGCAACTCGGCGGCTCGGCAATGCTGGCGACCGCAGGCGGCGCCTACTTCGGCGGCTGGGCCCTGTCATCGGTCGGCGGTTTCGCCGGAACTTCGTCGGCCGACACCATCGGCTGGGTCGCTGGGGCGGTGGTCGGCGCTGGCACGGGCTACATCCTTGGCCGTCACGTGCCGCTGCAGCGCCAGACCTACTACCTGAGCGCGCTGGCCTGGGGGTCGTGGATCGGCTGGCAGTCGGCAGACGCCGTCACCAACCGGCCCGTCGACGCTTTTGGCAACCGCGCCAGCGACGCCGAGGTCGGCCTGACTCGGACGCGCGCCGGCCTCGCGCTGGTCGGCGAGCTCGCCGGCGCCGGCCTCGCCTACCTCGGCGCAGATCGGCTCGATTTCAGCAACAACGACGTGCTGACCACCAACGTCATCGCCGGCGCCACCACCCTCGCCACCTGGGGCGGGCTGAGCCTGCTGCGGTCGCGCAACGATCGCCGCCCTGGCGTGGCAGGCATGCTGAGCGGCAGCCTGATCGGCCTCGTCGCCGGCATCGCGGCGTCGCCGAAGCTGAACTTCGACGGCGGTGACATCGCGCTGGCCGGCCTGCTGACGGCCGAAGGTGGGTACTTCGGCGGCTTCCTCTCCGCGCGCTTCGCCAAGAGCCGCCCGGCTGAGGCGGGCATGGGGCTCGGCGCCGGTGTCGGGGCGTTGACCGGCCTCGTGCTGGCCCAGTCGGCGAGCCTGAGCCCAGGCGATGTCGGCCAACTGCTGCTCTTCTCGAGCTACGGCAAGGCACTCGGAGCAGGTCTCGCCATGCTCGGCGACGCCACGGAAGACACCACCAACCTCGTCCACCTAGCGGGCGGCGCCGCGGGCCTGTTGGCGGGCGCGGCCCTCTCGAGCGACACCGACTATGAGGGCGGCGACTACGCCATGGTGCCGGTCGCCACCGCGCTCGGACTCTGGCACGGCGCCTGGCTTGGCACGCTCGCCAGCGACCTCGGCGTGATGCGCAAGGACGGCAAGGTCGTCGGTGGCATGGCGCTGGCGGGTGGGGCGCTGTTAGGCGCCGGCGGCGCGGCTTTTGCGCAACACACCAAGTTCAGCACTGGCGACGTCGTCCTCGGCAGCGCAGGGGCCATGTGGGGCGCGTGGTTCGCCGGCTGGAGCCTCGTGCTGGGCGGTGAGGTCAGCGAAAGCGGCCGCGCCACTGCGTTCTTGGTCGGCAGCGACGCCGGCCTCGCCGCCACCGCGATCTTGACCTCCGACCTCGTCGGGCTGGATCAGCGGGTCCTCGCCGGCGCCAACTTCGGCGGCGTCGCCGGTGCTGGCCTCGGCGCGCTCTTGACCGCGATGTTCACCTCCAACTCGGACAGCATTATCCGGGCCAACTTGGCGGGCTCAGCCCTGGGCCTGCTCGCCGGCGGCGCCATCGCGAAGCTCGTGGTCGGCGACCGCCGGACCGCCCGCTGGCAACTGCCGGCATGGCCGGCGGGCTGGCGAGTGCCGTTCGACAGCGTCGTCGCGGCGCCGCGGCTTGGGGCGGACGGTCGGCTGGACGGCTTCACCCTGCAGGCGCTTTCGATGTGGTGAGGCGCAGGCTGATGCGGCGTGCGCCGCCGTCGTCGCGTCGCGCTGCGGGCGAGCGCGCGCAGAGCCCCCTCGACGCCAAGCACGCGCTGCCCGTGTCTTCGCTGTGGCCCCGCGCGAGGCGCCTCGCCGACCTGGTCGCCGTGCCTTGGCTGCCGAATCGAGCCTAGCAGCGCCGCACATCCACCAGCCTCGATCGGTCCCACCGCAGGCATGCAGTCGCCGGCCCCGCTCCAATCGTTGCCAGCGGCCCACAACTCGACCCCGGGCGTGCACGATCGCGCTCGCGGCCGGCGCCGTGAGGTTCGTGTTCGGGTTCGAGCGGACGATGTGACAACAAACACGCGGACGCAGGCTCGGGCTGGCAGACCCGGCACGCTAGCCCACGGCGAGGACTCGACGGCGCACGCTCGCCATCGCCTCCTGAGGCGCCAGCAGCAGCGTGTTGTAGACCGTGCGCAGC
>SXNM01000247.1 GCA_005777155.1 Pseudomonadota bacterium
GGGGCAGCGCCCCGCCTATGGACGGCGGCAACGTAGACGACGACATCCCGTGGTGAGGTCTAGGGCCTGACGACAGCGCGCATCCGGGCTGCGGCCCGGCAGAGGTTCCCATGGCGAAGCTCGGCGACTTCCTGGTGCAGTACACCTACCGCGTAGAGCGCAGCGACCGCGATGAGGTGCTGAAGCTGCTGGCCAAAATCGCCGACCACGCCGATGAGCTTGGGCTCGCCAGCTTCGAGGCCTGGTCGGACGACGCCGACGAGGGCACCTTCACTGAGCTGCACGGCTACGACTCTTGGTCACACTGGAAGCGCCTAGCGGATCGCGGGCCGGACCCTTCGATGCGCGGCGTGTATGAACGCCTCGACGCCCTGGTGGTAGGTGGCATGGCGGCCATCGAGGCACGGCAGTGGCGGCCCCTCAGCGTGTGAGCCGCGAGCGGACCTCGGCGAGTCCGCGCATCGGGCTTTCGCGGCCGCCCGGCGAGCAGTACCCTCCTACGGTGCAGAGATCGCGCCACCATCTGCGCCTCACGGGACGGGCCCTCGCCTTGGCGACGCTCTGCGGCGCCGCCCTGTGGGCTTGCGGCAGCGACGCGATCGTTGACGGTGTAGGCGCGGCGCCTGGGCCGTCGCTCGACACCAGCGCAGACCTCGGCATCAGCGGGCCGGGCGATATCGACGGCAGCGAGCACGACGGCAGCGAGCACGACGGCAGCGAGCACGACGGCAGCGAGCACGACGGCGCAACAGACGCCGGGGACGACGCGGCCAAGGGCACCCATGACGTCGAAGCCGAGCCCGACGACGGCGGCGCCGAGTCCGACGTGTCGGCACCGGATGCCTCGCCCGACGCCGAAAGCGGCGACGCCGTCGCGCCAGCTGACGCGCTGACGCCGACCTGCCCCATCTGCGCTGGCGGCTACGTCTGCCGGCTGACGGGCGGACCTCCGCGCTGCGTGGCCGATCCCGTGCTCACCTGCGCGCCATGCAGCCTAGTCGCCGCCTGCGCCGATGGCCTCTGCGCCGCGCTCGCTGGAGAGCCCGGCGCTTGCCTGCTGCCATGCCCAGACACCGACGGCGGCGGCTGCCCACCGGGCACGACCTGCAAGCCGTGGACCGATCCCGGCCCCGCTGCCAACAAAGCGCTGTGCCAGCCGACCAGCGGCGTCTGCAGTTGCCAAGCGAGCGACGCCGGCAAGACCCGCCCCTGCACCTTCGGCGGCGCAGCGAGCGGCGCCTGCCTCGGCAGCCAGACGTGCCAGCCGGCGTCCGGTGGCTGGAGCCCCTGCGACGCCAAAGGCCCGGGCGCCGAGGCCTGCAACGGCACGGACGACGACTGCGACGGCGCCACCGATGAGGGGCTCGGCGGCGAGGCCTGCGGCGGCAAGGACGGCGTCTGCGCTGGCTCCACGGCGTGCGTCGCCGGCCTGTTCGTCTGCGCCGGACCGCCGCCCCTGGCAGAGCAATGCAACGGCAAGGACGACGACTGCGACGGGCTCTCCGACGACGAGCTGCTGAGCCCACCCTGCGGCGGCGGCGACCTCTGCCCCGCCACCGCGACCTGCCAGGGGGACAAGGGCTGGCACTGCCCGGCCGTGCCAAAGCTGCCAGAGCTGTGCAACGGCCTCGACGACGACTGCGACGGCGCCACCGACGAGGCGCTGCTGAGCCCACCGTGCGGCGGCGGCGACCTCTGCCCCGCCATCGCGACCTGCAAAGGGCCGGCAGGCTGGCTCTGCCCAGCGGTGGCAAAGCAGCCCGAGAGCTGCAATCAGCTGGACGACGACTGCGATGGCCTCACCGACGAGCCCTTCCTCAACGTGGCCGGCAAGCCGCAGACGCTCAGTCATTGCGGCAGCTGCGGCGTCGCTTGCCCCGCCGCACTCAACCTCGGCACCGAAGTCACCTGCACCGCTGCGCCTACCGCCGCCAGCCCAGCCCCGCTGCCCCTGCCCGAAGCCTCGACGCCGACTTGCGGCTTCTCATGCAAAGACGGATGGTTTGACGCCAACCAGCTGGCCAGCGACGGCTGCGAGTGCAAGGCGCAACCCGGCGTGGACGCCCCCGATGGGGTCGACCAAGACTGCGACGGCGTCGACGGCGTCGCCGCGTTCGCCGTGTTCGTCGCCAAGACCGGCAGCGACCTCAACCCGGGCACGCGCTCCTCGCCGATGCGTAGCTTGGTCGCGGCGCAAGAGCGGGCGCTGTCGACGGGCAGGCCGCACATCTACGTCGCGACGGGCGTCTACGGCGAGTCGCTGACCCTGCTGCCAGGGATCTCCCTCTACGGTGGCTACGCCGCCGGCTTCCAGACCCGCGACCCTATCGCCTACCAGACGATGATCGCCGGGCCCTCGGTTGCCAGCGGCGTGCAGGCCACCGTCCGCTGCGACGGCATCAACGGCGGCGGCGCACCGACGGCGCTCGACGGCTTCACCGTCGTCGGCGCACCAGCGACGAGCCCCGGCGCGCCGAGCTTTGGGCTCTACAGCGTCGGCTGCGATGCCCGCTTCCGCGTCATCGGATGCCAGGTGCTCGCAGGGCACGGGGCGGCAGGCGCAGCAGGCGCAGCAGGCGGCGGCGGCGGTCCCGGCGGTCAAGGCAAGGTCGGCGAGGCGGCCCGCGACATCGGCAAGTTGCTGTGCGACAGCGCTGACTTCAGCCCCGGCGGGCAAGGCGGGACCAGCGGCTGCGCCGACAAGCCCACCGGCGGCGGCCGAGGCGGCGACGCCATCTGCCCGGTCATGGACGAGGAGGCGCCGACCCCGGCCTGCCCGACACAGCCCTACGTTCAGACGGCAAAAGTAGCGGAGACCGGCCAACCAGGCGCCGGCAACCCGAGCGGCACCGGCGCAGGCGGCGGCGCGGCGCCCGCTGGCAGCGGCGGCAAGCCCGGCTGGGACAGCTACATCGACTCCTGGAAGGGTGTGGCCACCGCGTGCAAGAACGGCCCAGGCTGCTCGACCTGCCGAGTGCCGGTGCAGAAGCGCGACGGCGAAGATGGGCTGCACGGCTTGCCTGGCAGCGGCGGCGCTGGCGGCCAAGGCGGCGCGCTCAGCTCGGGTAGCTTCAGCGGCGGCGCTTGGCAGGCAGCGGTGGGCGCCGACGGCAGCCACGGCGTCTCGGGCGGCGGTGGCGGCGGCGGCGGCGCAGCGGGCGGCGTCGAGGTCCACGACTGCGTGAGCAGCACCAGCAAATTCAGTGACCTTGGGGGTTCTGGCGGCGGCGGCGGAGCAGGCGGCTGCGGCGGAAAGGGCGGCAAGGGCGGCCAGGGCGGCGGCGCATCGGTGGCGATTGGCGTGATCATCGGCCCGGCAGGCGGCCCCTTGCTCCTCGGCAACGTCTTCTTCGGCGGACCAGGCGGCGCGGGAGGTCAGGGCGGCGCTGGCGGTAGCGGCGGGCTCGGCGGCAAGGGCGGCAAGGGTGGCGACGCCGTCGAGTACAAGTCGGAGACCTTCTGCACGTCTACCGGCGGCGACGGCGGCGACGGCGGCCAGGGCGGCTGCGGCGGCGGTGGCGGCGGCGGGAGTGGCGGCCCGAGCGTCGGGTTGCTCA
>SXNM01000248.1 GCA_005777155.1 Pseudomonadota bacterium
AAATTGTATTCAATGAAGAAGGTCTGCAACGTTACATGACAGCCCAGGCGCCGCCGAGCGCGCCGTCGCGGCCGAGCAGCCGCAGCAAGGCGTAGCCCAGCACCGTCGGCGGCAGCACCATCGGCGCCGTCAGCAAGGCGTCGACGAGGTCGCCGAGCGCGCTGCGTCGGCGCGTCAGCAGCGCCGCGGCCCCAACACCGAGGACACCGGCGATGCCGGTCGCCAGCGTCGCCACCGCGAAGGAGCGCAGCAGGGCCTCGACGTTCATGGCGGACCCGGCGGCAGCAGGCCGTGCCTTCGCAAGACCGCGCGCCCGGCTTCACCGTCGATAAAGGCGGCGAAGGCGCGGGCGTCGGCCTCTGCGTGGCCGCCAAGGCAGACCACCAGCTCCTGCAGCAGCGGCGGGTGCAGCGCGACGTCGACGAGCTGCCATGGATTCTGCCGGTCGGCGATGACCAGCGACAGCGCGGTGATGGCGACATCGGCCTCGCCAGCCGCGGCGAATTGTAGGGCCTGACGGACGTTCTCGCCGTGGACGATGCGCGCCTGCACCTGCGGCCAGATGCCAACGGCCTTCAGCGCCGCCACCGCCGCCGCGCCGTAGGGTGCCAACTCGGGGTGTGCGATGGCGATGCGGCGAAAGCGCGGGTCCGCGAGCGCGGCCAGCCCGGTCGGTGGCGCCTCGGCGCCGCTGCGGCTCCAGAGCGCGAGGGCGCCCCGACCGAGGCGGCGACGGCTGGCGCGCTCGCAGACGCCGGCGTCGATGGCGAGGTCGGTGTAGCGGGGATCTGCGGCGGCAAAGGCGTCAAATGGCGCGCCGGCGCGCAGCTGCTGCGCCAACTGCGCCGAGGAGGCGAAACCAAAGACGACCTGCCGCCCGCCGGCATCGCCGAAGGCGCCAGCGAGCTCTTCCAGCGCACCGGCGAGGCTGCTGGCCGCAGCTACACGCAACGGCGGCGGCGACGACTGGGCCCGCTCACACGCCGCAAGGGAGAGCGCCGCGGCCACGGCGAGACCCGCTGCCAGCGCGGCTCCAGGCCGGTGGGCTGTGCCGGTGCCGTGGGCCTGGAGCGGCGCGAAGCGGGGCGACGCGTGACGGCCATCGAGCGTTCCCAGACCCGGCGATGGCGCCTGCACTGTTGCGCGACGGAGCGTGGCGTAGCGAGACGCATCGGCAGCGCGAAGGGCCAGAGGGACGCCAATCCCAGCGCGTGTCAGCCCGCTCATCACGCCGCTGCCGACCAGGCGACCCGCTTCCCGGCGTCGCGCACATCGTAGCCGAGGCTCGCCAGCTCCTGCCGCGCCGCCGCCGAGCAGAGCACATCGAGCAGGCGCTCCACCCGAACGTCGCCGAGCAGCCCCGTCGGCACGATGAGGTCAAAGCGCTCCTCGACCAGCGGGACAAAGCGCAAGCTGTAGGCGCTGGCGGCGTCCCAGGTCGCGACGCCGACGTCGGCGGCGCCCAGCGCGATGGCGCTCGCGACCTCGAGGTGACCGGCGGCGACGACGCTGCGGTCGCGCGCTGGCTCGACTGGGAGGCCCTCTCCGGCGAGCGCCTCCTCGAGCAGCCCGCGCGCCCCAGCGCCCGGCTCCCGCCAGGCGAGGCGCAGGCCCGACCGCCCGAGGTCTCCCGGTCGCTGAACCTCGCTGTCGGCCCGGCTCAGGAGGCCAGCGCGCCACGTGCCGAGCGCGATCACCGTCACGTGCAGCCCCGGCGCCGCCTGCTGCGCGCGCTCCAAGATCGTCGCCTCCCCGCTGCCGCTCGCCGTCAACGGCTGGTGCACGCCGACGACGTGGGCATGGCCTTGCGATAGCGCCTGCAGCGCCGCGCCATTGGAGGCCCTGCACCACAGGGCCCTGCCGTCGCCAGGGGCCCCCTGCAGCCGGCCAGCGAGCAGCCCGAGGCCGGTGGCGCAGCCCATGAGCACGAGGTTGCGCCGGGCGTCTTGCATGGGCCGCAGCAGCGTCACGCTCGCCACGTCGCCCACCACCTGTTGCGCCAGCGCATCCGCCGCCACGTGCGCGTCGCCGGGCCCGAGCGGCACACCGATCCAGCGATCGCGCACCACGCCGAGGCCGAGTCGCGGCGAGCGCAGCGGCCCGGTCAGCGCCACTTGCAGCGGCGCTCCCCCATTAGGCTGACCGAACAGGTCCTCCACCTGACAGCCGAGCACCCGCGCCAGCTCGAGCGCCACGTCGACGCCAGGGATGGTGCGGCCGGCCTCGATCGCGTGGACGCTCTGCCGCGACAGCTGCGCCGCCTCCGCCAAGGCCACCTGGCTGAGTCCGCGCACGGTCCGGAGCTGGCGAATGCGCGAGGTCGGCATGACAAGTATTATTGTCGGGTGTCAAGCATGGCTGTCAAGCATGGCTGACGACCGACTCGTCACGGTCGAGGGTCCGCCGAGCGTCCGCCGGGCCCAAGGTCAGCCTGCACGCTGAGAGCGCCGCTGCGGCGGCATGTTGGCGAGCGAGGCCCCAGGGTCAGCGCTGCTCCAGCGCCGCGATGACGACGCCGAGCACGTGCCTCGCCGACGCGACCGCTTCTGGGCCCAACGTGGCCTCCAGATCGGCGTCGACGCCGGCGACAACGCCGAGACCATGCACCAAGCCGGCCTTGCCGAGCTCGGTCCAGACGATGCGCTTGGCGCGTCCATCGACCGGGTCGGCGGCGCGGCTGAGGGCGCCCATGGCCGCCAGCTCGTCGACCAACTGCTGCACGGCCTGCTTGCTGACGCCAACCCGTCGCGCCAGCTCGGTCAGGCGTACGCCCTCGAACGGGATGTGCGGGAACAGCGCGGTGTGGGCGGCGCGGATGTCGTGGACGCCTGTCGCCTCGCGGACCCGGCGCAGCGCCTCCTCGTTCAGCAGTCGGCTGGCCTTGAACAGGAGCTGCGCGAAGTTGGCCTGTTTGCGCGCCTCAAACGCCGTGAGGTCGAAGGCAGGTGGCTGGTCGCTCATGGCGCGCGGAGACGTGCCGGTGCGTCTGGCAAGAAGCGCCACGCCGCCGCCAGGGCGACGCGACAGTCGCCCTCTAGTGGCTGCCCGTGGCCGAGGATGGCGCCCTGGATCGGCAACTCTAGCACGCGGTCGGCGGAGCGGCGTGCGGCGCGCCGGTCGTCAAAGGCCGTCCAGCGCAGGGCGCGGCTCAAGGCCACGGTGTCGAAGAAGCCCATCGCCCGGCTGTACAGTGCCGTCCAGGCGTGCGAGGGCCGGCCGACGTTGTGGACGAGGTCTGCCGTCAGCAACGTGCCCGAGGCGCGGTGGAAGAGCGCCGTCTCCTCCAGTCGGAAGCCCTCGATCGGCACCTCCAGCAAGCCGTCGCCAAAGCCGCCGTCGCCAGAGCCGCCGTTGCCAGAGCCGAGCCGACGGGCCGGCGGCAGGTCCGGGCGCTTGCGCTGCAGCCCGGCCGGTGCGTGCAGGCGGGCAGCTGGAAAGGCCTGCGCCCACTGCCCGATCCACAGGTGGTGCAAGAGGTTCGGCGCCACGAGGTGGGTGACGGGGCCGAGGGCGCTGACCGCGGCCCGGCGCGCCTCGGTCAATGGCAGCGGCGCCCAGAGCACGACCTCGCCAGACGGCAGCCGCAGCGCCGCCATGGTCGTCTGCAGCTCCATGCCGATGAAGGAGACGGGGCCATGGTCGACGAGCACGCCATCTGCGAGGGCGCGCAGGGCGGGCTGCGTCTCTGTACCAGCTATCGCCGAGCTGGACATCGCCGAGCTGGACATCGCCGCCTCCTCTCCCCCGCGATGGTGCGGGTGAACAGGACGGTGGCCTCTGCGGCGAAGATTATCAAGCGAGCTTGACTAATATGCCGCGGCTCAGCCGTTGACGTCGCTGCGCGCCCGTAAGCGGTTGTCGCGGGGGTCGTGCTCGAGCTCAACCAAGCCGAGGCGCTCGAGCAGCGACGGCAGATACATGCCAAAGCGACCACGGTAGCCTTTGCGCTGGCCGTACCAGCCGCCGACCGGGTTGTCCGCGGCGCGGCCCCAGGCCTCGACCGTGCCCGGCTTGGGCTCCTTCTGCTCATCGGCGGCGCCGAGGGGCATCCAGTCGCCGTGCTGACGCAGCATCGCGGCGAGGTCGTCGATGGCGCGGGCCAGGTAGGTCAGGCGCGTGGTGCCGACCATGCAGACCAGCAGCGGCGGCGAGGCGCCGTCGTCGCGGTACATCGTGTAGCTCGACGTACCAGGGGCGGTGGTGAGCTGCCGGGGATCTTGCGGGGTGCCAGTGCCAGACATCAAGAGTCCTCCTGCCTGCTCGTTGCAGGCGCCTTGGCCCTCAGGATGGCGCAGGTTCGCCGCCGCCGTCGTCTTGTACGAATGCGACCACGTTGGGCGCGAAGTCGGTCGGTCCCTCGACAGGGAAGTAGCCTCGGTAGCCGCGCGGCACGCCGCCGGTCATGGCCCGGAAGTCGCGGATAAAGTGGGCCTGATCGAAGTAGCCGAGGTCCGCCGCCACCTGCGTCAGCGGCACGCCCGGATCGCGCATCAGGGTGCGTAGGGCCGCCTGAAACCGCAGGACGCGGGCGACCGTCTTCGGCGTCAGCCCAACCTGCCGGGCGAAGAGACGCTCGAGGTGGCGCTGCGAGGTGCCGGCCGCGCCCGCGATGGCCTCGATGGAGGTGCCGCCCTGGCTGGCGCCCATCGCGACCAGGGCGCGATCGAAGGCGGGCCGACCGGCGCCTAGGCGCAGATTGTCGACAAAGAAGGCGTCAAGGCGAGCAGCGGCGGCGTCGGGCCCGAGCGCGTCCAGCTCAGCCTCCAGCGCGCCGATGGCCGGCCCGAAGACCATGACCGGAGCTGGGGTGCCGCCGGTGTGGCGCCAGAGGTCGCACCGCGCGAAGGGGCCCACGCCGCCCAGCCGAAAGCGCACACCGACGACCCGGACCGCGCCGCGCTGGATGATGCGGATCGGAGTCAGGCGCTGGGCGTCGAGGTTTGACGCCGCATGGGCCACCGCGGCGCCGTGGCCGACCTGGCGCAGATACGGGGCGCCGTAGTTGAAGATGAGGTCGGCGCGGCCGTCGACAAAGACATCGACGCGCAGGTCGACGGGGCCGTGCTCGCTGCTCAGAAACCAGTAGCTCTCGATGAACGGCGCGAGGGCGTCGGTCGGCGCTCTGAGCAGGTACACCGCCGCCTCCATCCGTCCCTGGCGTCGCTGGGGCCGCTGCCCGGCGATTCGCGCCCCGACATGACGACGCCGCACCGCGAGCGCCGTCGATGGCGCTGTGGACACGCTGGACGCCGCCTAGGCCGTGGCGCGCAGGACGTGCGCCACCTCTGAGGGCAACGCGAACCAGCGCAGCGCCTCGAAGTCGGGCCCGAGCGCCGTGCTGCCGTCCGGCTCCGGCATCGACTGCGCCGCCCCTGAGAGGATGCGCCGGGCCTCATCGATGTACCCAGGCAGCACCCACTCTGGCTCGCTGGTGTGGCGGCTGCGGTAGCTCATCTTGCCGCCGTGATACGCGACGTCGGCCAGCCGCATCACCTCCGCGGCTTGGCCCTTGCGGTGGAACCACAGGCCCGTCAGCGGATCGAAGCGGTAGTGCGGCAGCAACCGCCAACCGTCGCTGGCGACGAGGCGCACGGCCCCGAGGATGTAGGCGAACGCGGTCTCGCTCAGGAAGTAGTTGAAGTTGACGCGGACCCAGCCTGGCTTGATGCCCTCGCAGCCGCGCAGAATCTCGCGCTCGAATTCCTGGCTCCGCTCGAGGTCGATGCCGAGCAGGCGGTGCCCGTAGGGCCCGGCGCACGAGCAGCCAGCGCGGGCCTGGATGCCGAAGAGATCGTTGAGGACCTGGGCGACGAAGTTGTGGTGCAGGTAGCCTCGTCGCGGGCTTTCGCCGGGCAAGTCATGCCGAATGACGAACGAGACGATGGACAGGCGCTCCGCCTCGCGGTTGCCGAGGATCTCCAGGTGGTGGTGGTCCTGCCAGGCGGCGATGGCGCGGCGGATGAAGCGCTCTTCGCGGGCCCGAATCGCCGGGACGCCGACCGCCCGCTTGAGCTGAAAGACCAACCCGGCTCGGATCGACTCCAAGATCGCCGGGGTGCCGCCCTCTTCGCGCGACTCGATGGCGTCGAGGTAGCGATGGGCCACGGGGTTTACATAGGCCACGGTGCCGCCGCCGGGCATGGCTGGCACCGTGTTGCGGAAGAGCGCGCGCTTGGCGATCAGGATGCCTGGCGTCCCTGGGCCGCCGATGAACTTATGGGGCGACAGGAACACGGCGTCGAGGGCCTCGCCGGCGACCTCGGGCTGGCCCGGACCACCCGCGCGGTTCATCGCGAGCTCGACGTAGGGGCCGGCCGCGGCGTAATCCCAGAACGAGAGCGCGCCGTGGGCATGGAGCAGCTTGGCGATCGCGTGGACGTCGCTGGCGATGCCCGTCACGTTGGAGGCGGCGCTGAACGAGCCGATCTTGAGCGGCCGCTCGGCGTAGCGCCGCAGCTCGCGGTCAAGGGTCTCTTGGCAGATGTGGCCGTCTGCGTCTTCGCGAATGACGACCACGTCGGCGATCGTCTCGCGCCAGGGCAGCTCGTTGGAGTGGTGCTCGAAGGGGCCGATGAAGACCACGGGCCGCTGCGCCTCGGGGATGTGTTGGCTCAAGCCGTGGGCGACGTCGAGGTCGCGCGGGATGCGCAGGTTGAGCACCTCGATCAGCTTGTGGATCGCCGAGGTGGCGCCTGAGCCGCAGAAGAGCACGACGTCGCGCGCGTCGCCTCCCGCCGCCTCCAGCACGATCTGCCTCGCGTCCTCACGAAAGCGCGTGGTCTGCAGGCCCGTGCCCGACGACTCGGTGTGGGTGTTGGCGTAGCGTGTCATGACCTCGTGGCGCAGGAAGTCCTCGATGAAGGTCAGCGACCTGCCCGACGCCGTGTAGTCGGCGTAGATCACCCGCCGTGGCCCAAAGGGGCCGCCGAGCACTTCGTCATCGCCGATGATGCTGGCGCGGATGGTTTCGATGAGGCGTTCGGCGTCGTCGTGCATTGCAGAACTCACGGTGGGAGGGCGCGCGGGTCAGCCTGGGCGCGCCGGTCAGCGTGGGGAGGCGCAGGTCAGCGTGGAGCGTGCCGCGGCGCTGCGTTGCGACCCACCCTCCGCCGCGGCGACCGCAGCATCGCTGTTGGGCGTCGCCAGCGCCAGCACTTGGCGCCGCCACCGCAGCGGCGGGCAGAGTGCGCCTCGACCGCGCGTCTACGCCTCTGGAGTCGGTCCCGCTGCGGTGAGCCCCGCTGGGGCGCGGCGCCCGAGCCGCTCTTGCAGCGCAGAGGTCGGCAGGCCCAGCGCCGTGAGCACAGCGAGCGCGGCGCGGCGCCACCGATCCGCCTGCGGGTCAGTCGCTGGTGTGCCAGGGGGCGGCAGCGTCAGCGCCAGGGCCTGGTGCCAGGTCTCGGGGCGGCCCTTCGCGGAGTCCACGGCGTGATCGAGCAGCCAGCCCGCGTCTAGCGCCACCAGCTGGTGTGGCAGCAGGCGGCAAGGCGCGCCGGCGAGCCACGCGCGTTGGGCCAGGGCCGCTGCTTGCAAGCGCAGGGCCTCATCGCCGCCGCTGGCGGAGGCCAGCGCGCCGAGGGCGTCGATGGTGCTCACCGCGCTGGCGTGGGTCGCGGCGTCGGCGGCGACCGGCCACCCAGCGTCGGCCCAGGCCTGACAGCGGGCGAGCAGCGCCCCCCGCGCCGCAGTCTGCCCCGGCAGCGTCGCCACCGACCGCAGCAAGGCGCGCTGTCGCAGATCGTCGAAGTCGGCCCATCGCCCGACGGCGGCGCCGATTCGCAGCGGCCAGTCCACCTCGGCGGTGTAGGCCATGAGCCGTAGCAGCCACGCTTCTGGCACCGCCTCCAGCGCGGTCCCGGAGAAGGGCATCGCGCTGGGCAGCTCACCGCGCAGGTGGCTGCGCACAACGTCTTCGGCGTCGGCAGGGCGGGCGACGCGGACGCCGTCGATGCGCAACGGAAAGCTCGGCTGCGGGTGCCCGGCGCAGCGCCATGGCCCCGGCGCTGTGACCCGCGGGTCGACACCATAGCCGCCGTCTGCCGGTGTCGGGCCGAAGACTTGGCGGATGCTGCAATCGCAGACGTAGAGCCGGCCGAGCGTCGAAGCCACGACGAGGCCAATCGAAAACACATCGTCGACGTCGCGCAGGTCGGCGGCGGTAACCGTGTGTCCCTCGGCGACCTCAGCGCGGGCGATGGCGCGCACGGGCTGCCCGCACTGTAGGCAGCGCAGCAGGTTGCAGCCCACATGCTGCCAGAGTACGCCGGCGTCGTAGTCTTCAGGCGAGCGCGGCAGCCAGCCGGTCATCGCGACCAAGCGGCCACCCTCGCGACAGGTGCGGAGAGGCGTCGTCAATCAGGGCTCCTGGTGCTGCCGCCGCCCTCAGCGCCGCGAGGCGATGACGTGACCCGGCCCATAAGGTCGGACTAAGCGCCCGCGGGGGGCGGCCGCGGCGCGGCATTAACCACCGGCGCTGGCGCACCAAGGCCAGCAGGATCGGTCTCGCCCGGGAAGCGTCCGCCGCCAAAGCCGCGCAAGGTCGCAGCGTTGTAGGGCTCGATGTCCTTGTACATGTCGGGGCCTGGCGTCCACGCCGCGCCGAAGGGCGCCGCCGCCGCCATCACCTCGACCAGGGAGTGGTGGTTGGCCGGCAACAGGTAGCCGATGCACGCAAGGCGCGCCTGCACCGCCGAGGCGGCGTTGAGGGCGTCGTTGGCCGACATCAGCATGTTCGTGCTGCCGGATGGGCCCGCCGCCAAGGGCAGCGACATCTGGCGCGCCCAGCGCACCCACTGGTCGGCCTCGTTCAGAATCCAGACCCGAGCGCCCTCTTCCCAGCGCAGGCGGCTCGTGCTCGGATCGAAGGTGCTGTCGCCCTGCGCCTGTAGGCGCGCTTCGGCAGGGTCGAGGCTCACGCCCGCGGTCTGCGCCGACTCGGCGGTCCGATGCGTCGCGGCGCGGTCGGCGTCACCGGCTGGCGTCCGCTCGGTGCTGGCGCGGTGGACGCGCGTCTGGCTCTGGCCCGCTGCCGCTGGGCTCGCCGCCGGCGCGAGCGCCCAGGGGTTCGGGCTGCCACCGGCAGCGCGCGTCCGCTCCGCCTCCGCCGCCTTGACCTCGAGCTGGTCGATGTCGAGGCGCGCTTGCTCGGCCCAGACCAGCGCCTCCGCGCCGCGCGCCGAGATCAGATCTTGCGCCAGGACCTGGATGTAGAATTCACCGACGTGGTTCATCCGCGTCGCGACGTTGCCGCCGTCGAAGACCGCCATCAGGGCGTCGATGCCTTTGCCGACCGCGCCGGACCAGCCCGGGTTGTCCGAGCCCATCTTTTTCAGCTCGGTCTCGAGCATGGCGTTGGTGCGGCTCCAAGCGCCGCCGACCTTGGCCATGATGTAGGCCTTGGCCTTGGCGCACATCGCCTGGGCAGCCGCGAGGCCGTCTTGGGCCGCTGCGGCGCCGAGGTTGCGCTCGAAGGCGAGCGCCGCGGCCTCAAAGTCGGGCCTGGCAGCCATCGACGACGCGCCGTTGGCGACCTGCGCCTCGACGGTCTGACCGCGCACCGTCTCCGTGCGGGGCTCAAGGGTGCCGCCTTGTTCGCCGGCGCGGGCGGTGATCGCGGCCTGGTCGGCGGCAGAGACGCGCTGCGCTGGGGCTGGCATGGCCTGTGGACGCAGCAGGGCCCGGGCCGCCGCCGCCGTCGCCGGATCGACCATGCGCGGGTCGGTGGTGGCGACGACGCGGCCGTCTGACAGCAAGTGGTAGATGTGGCCTGGATCGTCAGGCGCGATGCGCTCCGAGGGGCCGCTCGCCACTTCCTGCGACTGCCAACCGGCCGGCGGCGCGCCGACGCCATGACGCGAGACGTCTGGGTTGGCTGAGGCCTGCGGCTGCGGCGTCCCGGCCTGCGCGCTCGGCACCGAAGCCGCCGGCGCTGGCGGCGCAGCGGGTAGGTCGGAGCGGATGGCGCTGCTTCCCGGGGCCGGTCCCGGCGCTACCGGTGAGCGGCCCGCCACGTTGCCGGCGCCGGCCGCAG
>SXNM01000249.1 GCA_005777155.1 Pseudomonadota bacterium
GGTGGCGCGCCAGCGCCAGCGCGGGGACGCGGCGGTAGTTGAAGCCGGTCATCGACTGCCCGCGCGCCCCGGCGGCGGCCGCGACCATCGCCTCGGACTCGGCGACGGTGTTGGCCAGCGGCTTCTCGACGAGCACGTGCTTGCCGGCCAGCAGCGCCCGCTTCGCCAGCGGGTGATGGGTGCGCACCGGGGTGGCGATGGCGACGGCGTCGATGTCGGGGTTGGCGAGGAGCGCGTCGAAGTCGCTCTCGACGCCGACCCCGGGAAAGCGGGCAGCCAGCTTCTCGGCGCGAGCGCGGTCGAGGTCGCAGATGTAAGGGACGGTGGCGTGCGGGCAGGCGAGGAAGTTGCGTACGAGGTTCGGGCCCCAGTAACCGGCACCGACCACCGCCACCCGCAGCTTGCCCGGATCCATCACGTCGCCCCCTGACCGCGCGGAGCCATGGACCCCAGCGCAGCGCCTTGGTTGCCGGCGCGGGTGTTCCAGATCACGTTCGCGCGGCGGGCAGCGGCTTCTATCCTACGGGTCGGGGGACGTCAAACTCGGCGCGGCGCCGTCGAGAACCGCGCGCGCCCACTCAGCGATCGCCAGCGCCGCGGTCAGGCCCGGGGACTCGATGCCGAACAAGTCGATCCAGCCCGGCATCCCCTCGGCGCTGCGATCGCAGAGCGCGAAGTCCTCGAAGCGATCGACGGCCAGCTTGGGGCGGAAGCCCGCATAGTCGGGTCGCAGGTCTTCGAGGCGCAGGCCAGGCAAGAAGTGCTGCGCTGCCGCGAGAAAGGCGGGCGCTCGCCGGGCGTCGACGCCATGGTCAAGCGGGCCGTCTTCGGCGGCGACGGGAGGCAGCTCGACGTCGGGCCCGAGGCGGGCGCGGCCGGCGAGATCGAGCGTCAGGTGCGTGCCAAGGCCGACGAGGTTGGGTCGCGGAACCGGATAGATGAGGGCGTCCGAGGGCGCCTTGCAGGTCAACGCGAAGTAGCTGCCCTTAACCGCGACCTGGCGCGGCGCGGCGAATCCGGCGAGGCCAGCGATGGCAGGGGCGCCGTGCCCCGCCGCGTTAATCACCGCGGCGAAGCGATGACGCTCGACGCGATCGCCGACACGCAGCGCGACCTCGTGCCCGCTGGGGCCAGGCTCGGCGGCGATGACGGCGTGGCCGACCAAGAGGAGGGCGCCATCCCGGCGGGCGCAGGCGGCCAGCCGATCCATGAGGGCGTGGGCGTCGACGATGCCGGTACCGCCGCTCCACAGCGCCTCGACAGCACGGACCGCCGGAGCCCGCGTCCGCACCTGCGCCGCCGTCCAGCGCTGCAACTGCACGCTGGCGCCGGCGGCCTCGGCCCGGGCCTCAATGGTGTCGAGCGCCGCGCGTTCTGACTCCTCACAGGCGACGATCAGCTTGCCGCAGAGGCGATAGGGCACGCGCTGCCGCTCGCAGAACGCCAGCAGCAGGCGCCGGCCTTCGATACAGAGCTGCGCCTTCTGGCTCCGCGGCGGGTAGTAGATCCCAGCGTGGATGACCTCGGAATTGCGGCTGCTCGTCTCCTCACCGAGGCGCGCGTGGCGCTCGACGAGGACGACTGCCACGCCCGCCCGCGCCAGCGCGGCCGCACAGGCAAGCCCGACGACGCCGCCGCCGATGATGAGTGTGGGCAAGGCCACTGCGCGCTCTCTGTCGCCTGGGCGTCCTCGGCGGCGGCCGCCGATTCAGCCGCTGTCGCGCGCAGCGTGGCGGAGCCGACGGCGCCGCGGCAAGGGGGGCGGCCGACGAGCCCGCCCAGGCGGGGGCGCGGGGGAAAAAGTTGACGCTCGGGAGGCCCGCGCCATCGTCGGCAGCAGAGCGACGGGCTGCGGCGGCGACGCCCACGACCGCCAAGAGGAGGCGCCGATGACGATGGTGACAGACTTGGGCAACCGCCTGCTGGCAGCGGCCCAGCGGCTGCCGGTGGCGAGGGCGGTCACAGAGGCGGCGACCTCCGGGGGCCATGGCGTCGTGGTGGCCGTGGCAGCGCAGACGGGTGGCGTCGGCAAGACCACCACCGCCGTGCACCTCGCTGCAGCGCTGGCGCAGCGCCACGGACGCCGGGTGCTGCTGCTCGACCTCGACGCTCAGGGCCACGTCGCCTCTAGCCTGCGCGCCCACATGCGCGGCGGCGCCGAGGCCTCGCTCTCGGAGGTACTGCTCGGCCGCGACGGCGACGTCTGCCGCTGCGCCGTCGCCACCGACATCCCGGGGCTCGACGTCTGCGCTGGCGACCGCGCCCTCGGTCAGACGGAGGCCGCGCTGGCAGGGCGCATGGGCCGCGAGCTGCTGCTGCGTCGGGCGATGACCCGGGCCCGCCGCGCCTACGACGTCATCGTGCTCGACTGCCCTCCCAACCTCGGCCTCCTCACCCTCAACGGGCTGTGCGCGGCAGACCACGTCTTGGTGCCCTGTGAGCTGTCGATCTTGAGCCTGGAGGGCGTAGACGCCCTGGCCGACACCCTCGAGGGGCTCACGGCGAGCTTTGGCCGCGCGCCGGCGGTGCTCGGGATGCTGCACACGCGCGTCGATCGGCGAAACTCGCGGCAGAACGCAACGATTCGTGCAGCGGCCGCGGTGCGCTACGCCGGGTGGACCCTGCCCTGCGAGATCGCCACCAACACCGCGCTGTCTGCCGCCCAACTCGAGGGCCAGACGGTGTTCCGCGCCGACCCCGACGCCCGAGGCGCCGCCGACTATGCCGCGCTCGCCGACGAGATCGCGCAGCGACTCTGGGCCTGCTAGGTGAGGCTCCGCGTCTATCGTGACCGTGTCCGCCCGTGCCGCCGAGCACACTCAATGCGCGTGCTACGCCTGCGGCGAGATGCCCGGCCCTTCAGCCCGGCGCTGTCGACGACGATCTCGCTCTGCGTGTCTTGGCTGTGGCCTGTTAAGTCAGAGCGACCGAAGAGGCGGTGCGCGTCCCGTCATCGCCCTGGCTCGCGGCGATGATGGTGTCTAGCTCGACCCCGATCACCTCTTCATCACTGCCCCGCGCCACCGAAAGCTCCTTGACCAGCAGCGTCCGCGCTTGGTCGAGCATCTTGCGCTCTCCAAAGGACAGCGGCTTGGTGCATTTGAGCCTGCCCAGATCGCGCATGACCTCGGCGATGTCGGTCAGCGAGCCCGTGTTGATCTTCTCGACGTAACGGCGGTAGCGGCGGTTCCAGGTCTGGCGGTCGATGGTCCGTGTGCGCTCGCGCAGCACAGCGTAGACTTGGTCGACCTCATCGGCGCTGACCACCTTGCGCAGGCCGACCGATTTGACCTTGCTGACCGGGATCATGATCTTTCGATCGCTGTCGAGCACCCGCAGCATGTACAGCACGACGGTCGCGCCGGAGATCTGCTTCGACTCGATGCCGGTGATCTCAGTCACGCCCTGCCCGGGATACACCGCCCGGTCGCCGATCTTGAACATCATGGCCAGCGCTCCACAGCGGCCGACCGTCGAAGACGGGTCTTCCGCAATACTCCCAGCCTAGCACGTCGCGTTGACGCACCGCAAGCGATACCGACTGATCGGCACTCGCCCTGGCAGGAGAACCCGCGAGAAGTCGATTTGTTCCAGGCGGCGCCCGCCGATCGCCGGGTCGCCGTGGGCCTGACGCAGCGCGTCAGACGACGCCGTCAGCTCGCCATCAGCTGGCGGCCGCGGAGCGCCCGGCCGAGGGTCGCTTGATCGATATACTCAAGCTCGCTGCCTTGCGGTACGCCGCTGGCGATGCGGCTGAGGCGCACCGGCAGGCGACGCAGCTGGCTCGCGACGTAGGCGGCGGTGGCCTCGCCCTCGATCGAGACAGGCAGGGCGACCAAGATCTCTTCTGGCTGCTCCCGCTGCACGCGCTCGTAGAGGCTGCGCAGCCTCAGCTCCTCAGGGCCGATGCCGCGCAGGGGCGAGAGCAGCCCGTGCAAGACGTGGTAGCGGCCGCTGTGCTCCGCGGTGCGCTCGATGGCGAGCAGGTCGGCGACGCCCTCGACCACCGCCAGCACCCGTCCATCGCGGCGGGGATCGCTGCAGATGGGGCAGAGAGGCTCGGTCGACAGGTGGTGGCAACGCTCGCAGAAGCGCACCTCGTCGTGCAGCGTCGCGAGGGCGTGTGCCAGGTCGTGGCAGCCGTCCCGCCCGCGGTGCAGCAAATGAAACGCCAGACGCTGGGCGCTGCGCTCGCCGACCCCGGGCAATCGCGCGAGCTGAAGGGCCAAACGCTCCATCGCCCGCGGGAGTTGGCTCATGACGGCTCCTCAGCGGCGATCTCGGCCTCGGTCTGGCAGAGCGCGATCTGACCGCGAAAGGTCTCGAGCACGGCCTGCACTTGCGGAGTCCGCACCAGGGCTTGCAGCTGCGCGTCGCGGTCGGCGAGGCGAAGGGCGCGGGCGCGGGCGGCGATGGACTCAATCCGGGCGCGCGGATCGACGCCGCCAACGACGACCTCGTAACTGCCTCCGAAGGCCAGCCGGCAGCCGGCCGCGAGCTTGCCCGCCACGCCCTCGCGCCGCGCCTCTTCGGCGTAGAACTCGTTTGCGAACGAGAGCTTGACGCGGCCAGGCGTCGACTCGGCGACGACGGCATGGTCGAGGTGGGCGGCCGTGACCGGATCGCCGAGCTTGTCGCTCAGCGCGTGGCGCCAGACCGTGAGGTCAGTGTCGTGGAGCGCCCGGCCGCCGAGCGGTCCGGTCGGACGCGCTGACACGGTCGCCGAAGGGGCAGGCGCTGGCGTCGCGTCTCGCGCGGTGGGCACGGGGCGACTTGGCGCGGCGTCGTCGACGAGGCCGCGGCGAGGAGGCTCGTCGTCGTCGTCCTTGGCGCCGGTCTGACGGGCGGGTGACGCCTGGCGCTCGCGGCCCGAGGCTTGGCCCTGGGCGCCGGCGCCGAGCCTGAGCGGCGGCGTCTGTAGGCCCGAGAGCGGCTGCGAAAGGGCCGGTAGCGCCACCGCGCTGGCCTGCAGTCGCTGCGCTGCGTCGCGCAACAGCGGGACGCTCGTGCCGGCGTTGCGCAGCAAGCCCTCGACGCGCGCAGCAAGGTCTTGGACTTCAAGAAGCTTCGCGGCGCGGCAGAGGCGGACGAGGCCGAGCTCCAGCACCAAACGGGGGTTGCGGGCGCGGGCGACCTGCTCCGCTAGCTCCAGCATCACCGTGGCCAGCCGCTCGAGCTCGGCGATCGGCTGAGGCTCGACCAGCGCCGCCAGCTCCTCAAGCTCGCTCTCTGCGCGGTCGACGAGGTCGCGCGCTGCCTTGCCGGCGAGGCGCACCACCAGCAGATCGCGGGCCTCGACCGCCAACGTGCGGCCAAAAATCCGCAGGTCGATGCCGTGGTGATGGGCCGCCGCCAGCTGCGTCACCGCCGCCGCCGGGTCGCGGTCCAATACGGCGCGAATGAGCCGCGCCGTCCGGTTGCGATCGGCGACACCGAGCAACGCGGCCACCTCGTCGCCGCGCAACTTGGCCCCAGAGAATGCGATCACCTGGTCGAGCACCGACAGGGAGTCGCGCATGGAGCCATCGCCCTCGCGGGCCACGAGCCAGAGCGCCTCTTCATCGACCTCGACCGTCTCGGCGAGGCAGATTCGCCGCAGCTGGGCGACGACGTCGGCTGATCGGATTCTCCGAAAGTCATAACGCTGACAGCGAGATCGGATGGTAATCGGCAGGCGTTGCGGATCGGTCGTAGCGAGGACGAACACCACGTGGGGCGGCGGCTCCTCCAGCGTCTTGAGGAAGGCGTTGGCGGCGTCGGCGGTGAGCATGTGCGCTTCGTCGATGATATAGACCTTGTAGCGGTCCCGCGCCGGCGCGTAGCCGACGCCCTCGCGCAGCTCACGGATCTCCTGGATGCCGCGGTTGCTAGCGGCGTCGAGCTCGTGGACATCGATCGAGCTGCCTGCGGCGATCTCGGTGCAGGCCGAGCACACGCCGCAAGGCGTCGCGGTGGGTCCCTGCAGGCAATTGAGCATTCGAGCCAAGATGCGCGCGGTCGAGGTCTTGCCCGTGCCTCGCGCGCCGCAGAACAGCAGCGCGTGGGCGACCCGGTCCATCGCGATGGCGTTGCGCAGAGCCCGCTCGATGTGCTCTTGCCCGACCAAAGCGTCGAGCGCCTGCGGCCGGTATTTTCGCGCGAGGACGAGGTAGCTCATGGCGATCGGCTCCCGGACGCTGGGCCACGCGCCCACGACTGCGGCAGCTTGGGCGCAAGCGGGCCCCGCGTCCAGGGGCCATCAGCCGGCCGGCCCGGCGATTAGATCGACATTGACCTGTATTTATTGGCGACTATCGTTACCCACACACCAAGGCGCCAACGTCGGCGCCGCGTGACCCGCCCGGCAGAGGTCACAAAAAGCCGCAAGGCCGCCCGACGGACGTCGGACGGCCTTGCGCGAATGGTCGGTCATGGGCAGGGCGGGCGGCACACGACCTTGCCGCTACCGTTGCTTCCTCTCAGACCTGGCGGGGTTCACGACGCCGCCGTTGCCGCCCGCCTTGCCCACGACCAACCATGTCCTCGCGACGTCTCCCTGCCGGCTGCCGTCGCGTCGGACCGTACAAACGACCCAACGCGCCGAGCTCGGCGCGCGCCCAGGCTCTCACCTGGGCCCACCGAGGCTCGTATGCCCTGCTCGTGTCGTCGTGGGGCGCCGCCGGTTCGGGCGGCCCCGTCCTCTCGGCGGAGAGACGGGGATTCGAACCCCGGGTACCCTTTTGGGGTACACCCGCTTTCCAGGCGAGCACCTTCAACCACTCGGACCTCTCTCCAAGCGTCGGGCGCCGCGGCCCAGAGGCCAGCAGGCCCGCTGCAGAGGGCAGAGGGGCGACACGATCGGGCAACAGCTGTCAACTCACGTCGCGGTCCACGCGCCCAGTCTCCCAGGCGCGGGTGGCGGAGAGCGAGGGATTCGAACCCCCGGTACCTTGCGGTACACCTGATTTCGAGTCAGGCACCTTCAACCACTCGGACAGCTCTCCTGCGCCACCGTCGCGCACGGCGACGGCTGCTCCGGTTGATGGGAGCGGCGCGGCAGTGTAGGGCAGGTGGCTGTGGGCGTCAATGACCCGGCGCTACGGCACGCACACCGACGGCGACAACGCAACCACCGCACAGCCGGAAACACCATCGCAATAGGGTACCTGGCAGGGCGCTGGCTGAGCACAGCTGTGGGTGTCGCCAAAGCAGAGATCGGGCGCTGGGCACGTCGGGGCGGCGTCCAGGTCGACCCGCCGCAAGAAGCCGCGCCAGCTGGTCGACGACGCCTTGGTCGCCTGCAGCATGACGTCACCGGCCAAGGCGACTGCGCCGTTGCCGACCGCGGCGAAGCCGAAGACGCGGGTCCGCATCGCCTGGGGCAACGTCAGCTCAGCCGTCGCCAACAGCTTGCCTTTGGCGTCCAAGCGCAGCAGCGTCACGGGCCCGTTCCAGGCGTCGCGGGCGATGAAGAGGCTTCCATCGGGCGCGGCGGCTAGATCGCTGGCGGTGTCGATGTTGCCGCCGGGCAGCGTGGTCACGACCTGCACAGTGCCGGCGGCGTCGAGGAACGCCAACTCCAGCGCCGAGGCCTTGTCGATGAGGGTCACGAGGCTGCCGTCATCGCGCACGACGAGGCCTGCAGCGGCGCCGGTGATGGCTGGGGCGAGCGCTGTGGACCATTGGGCCTTGCCGCTGGCGTCCAGCGCCTGCACCCACATGTCGTAGAGGTCGGGTCCGGCGCCGCCGGGCGGCAGGGTCCGGTCGTAGCCGAGGACCGCGACGCCGCTCAGCGCTGCACCCGGCGTTCGCGCGGCCGCCCGCGTCGCCGCTACGCGCTTGCCCGGGACGGCTCGGGTCCAGGTCCAGGCCACCTTCGCCGCGCCGCCACCGACGAGAAACGCCTGCGCCACGCCCGGCCCGGTGCTGCTCAGCGACTGTTGACCAACGGCGACGAGCAGGTCGCCGCCGAGCGCCGCGACGTCATCGAAGCGCCCACCGCCAGGCAGCGTGGCCGCCGTTGCCGCCAGCGCGGCGCCGTCCGCCGAGATGTGGACGACGCGACCGCTGCCGGCGGCGAACCCGACCGCGCCGAAGCTGCCGTCAGCGAGCCGGGCGACGGCGACGAAGTCATCGGAGTCTGGGGCGCCGTGACTGACGCTCTGCGTCTGCCGGCCGACGCCGTCGGCGCGGAGCCAGAGCGCGTCGTAGGCGCCCCCCGAGCCGCTGGCCGGGTCAGAGCCGACGGCTACCAGCTCGGCGCCGCCACCGGCGACGACGTCTGAGAGGCGCCCACCGCTGCCTTTGCCAAACATCGACAGCCAGTTGCGCGCGCCCTTGCCTTGGCAAACGCCTTCGACGCAGGTGTCGCCGGCGGTGCATGGGTCAAGGTCGTCGCAGGCACCGCCCGTGCTGGGGAGGTGGCCGCAAGCGCCGCCGACGCAGGCTGGGACCTTGCAAGGATAGGACGAGGCGGGGCAGCTCACAGGATCGCAGCCGGAGGTGTCCTTGTCGGCGTCAGGGGCGGCGGCTTGATCGCTGGCGGAGGCGCCTTCGCCGGTCAGAGCGGCGCCGTCATCGGACAGTCCGCCGTCTGCCAATGCCTGACCGTCGGCGGGCGGAGGAGCCGGCGCGGGCGCCGGGAACAGCGCGCTGCAGCCGCCAAGTGCCCCAGCGAGCGACCACGTCAGCCACGCCAAGGCCCGCCCCATCGCTGTCGGTCGCGCCATCCCCGCCCCCCGATCGCCCGCCACCGCTTGAAAGCCGCATGGGAGCGTACAGGTCGCGCGCCGAGCAGCAAGTCGCCTGGCGATGCTGCCACGCCCAGCCGGCGTGCAGCCCGCGGCGCTCGAGGCCGGGGATGATGACGCTGTGCACGGTGGTCAGGAACAGCTGTCGCGCCCGATCGCCGTCGCAGACGCCGTATGCCTCGGCCAGCGCCGATGGCGCCGGGCCGGGCGCCAGCTCGCGGAGCTCGTGGGCCTCGAGGTGGCCGAATGCCAGGGCCAGCCACGCGCTGAGGCGATCGCGCCGCGCAGATCCGAGCCGTGGCGCCAGCTCGTCGAGCAGACGCCAGCCGGCGCGCGCATGTCCGACCTCATCGGCCAAGATCTCGCGCAAGAGCCGCTGCAACGCCCGCGGGCCGCTCTCGAGCCGCTCGGCCTGGATGAGCGCCACGGCGACGGTCTCCGACAGGCAGGAGATCGACAGCACGTTGCGGAGCAGACCCTCCAGCGAGTCCTCGAGCTCGTGATCCGGGACGTCGGGGCCACGCTCAACGACCTGCACCGCCGAGCCGCCCAGCGCCACCGCCGCCGCGGCGCAGAGCTCGCCGTGGCGCAGCTCCTCAGCCTCGAAGCGCGCCAGCTCGGCCACGGTCGCCCCGCTGAGGCCGGCGTCACGCGCCTGCCCCTTCAGCGCGGCGAACACCCGCGCCGACCGCGTCTCGTTGACCATCCGCCCGAGCCAGGAAGCCACCGCGACCTGCCGCTCACGCTCGGGCAACGCCGCGGCGTCGGAGAGGTCCAGCCGGTGGCGGCGCGCGGCGTCGTCGAGATCGAGCCGCCAAAGGGCCGAGGCTTGTGTCTCTGCGTAGCCGCTCATGTCACACCTCCCGCGGAGAGATCTGCGCGCAGCTGCTGCAGGAGCGAAGCCAGTTGGCCCGGCAGCACTGCGGGTGGCGCCGGCGGCCCCCAGGCCATGCACCCCTTCTGGTAGTCCCAGCCATTGGCGTCGCAGCAGGCGGCGTAGCGGTCCCAGTCCTCGATGCCGTCGCAGCGATCGGTCGCCGCCACGTCCCCGCCCTGAGTACCCTGTCCGCTGTCGGCCGCGACCGCGGCGCTGTCGGCGCTCGCCTGCCCGGAGTCGGCGCCCGCAGCCCCAGCGTCGGCCGCGACAGCGGTGTCTTGGCCAGCGCGGCCCGCGTCGTTGGCCACCGGCACGTCGTCGCCGCCGACTGCGCCGCGACTGCCCTCCCCGGCAAAGGATCGCCGCAATCTGGTCTGGGTGGCGGCGTTCCTTGGCTGGAGGTTTGATGGCCTGGAGATGGGGATTTTCCCCCTGGTCGCACGACCGGCGCTCTTGGA
>SXNM01000250.1 GCA_005777155.1 Pseudomonadota bacterium
AGACGCAGAGGCAGAGGCAGGGGCAGAGGCAGGGGCAGAGGCAGAGGCACGGGCCCGCACGTCAGCCCAAGCAGCGGGTCCAATGGACGCAGAACGCCGTGAGCGACACGCCCGGCGCGGCCGCAGGAGCGACGACGTGGACATTGCCTTGGTCACCTGCCGCGAGCTGCCGACCTTCGAGGTCGACGACCGTCCACTCTTTCGCGCCCTGGCGCTGCGCGGCGCCAAGGTCCACCACCCGGCCTGGGACGCCGCGGTCGACTGGTCCGCCTACGACGGCGTCGTCGTCCGCACCACCTGGGACTACTGGACGCGCGGACCTGAATTCGCCGCCTGGCTCGACCGCGTGGCGTCCCACCCGCGCCTCGGCAACCCCGTCGACGTGCTGCGCTGGAGCCTCGACAAACGCTACCTGCGGCAGCTGCAGGCGCTCGGCGTGCCCATCGCCGACACCGAGTGGATCGCACCCGGCGAGCTGCCCGACCTCGGCGCCCTCCTCGCCCGTCGGGGCTGGCACCGCGCCTTCCTCAAGCCGGCCTTTGGCGCCTCGGCGTCTGGGACGATGCGCTTCGACGCCGACGCCGACGGCCTCGCCGCCGCCACTAGCCACCTCGCGGCGCACGGGCGCGACGTGACCACGCTGCTGCAGCCCTACCTGGAGTCGGTCGAGACGTTCGGCGAGCTCTCGGCCATCTTCTTCGCCGGCGCCTACTCGCACGGCGTCCGCAAGGTGCCGCGACCGGGCGACTTCCGCGTCCAAGATGACCACGGCGGCACCGACGCCCCCTACGCCTTTGACGAAGCGGAGCGGCGCCTCGCCATCGCAGTCCTCGACGCCGCGCGGCAGGTCCTCGGCCGGCAGGAGCCCTTTCTCTACGCCCGCGTCGACCTGTTGCGCGATGCCGGTGGCGGCTTGGTGCTGACCGAGCTCGAGCTGGTCGAGCCCAGCCTCTTCTTTCGCCACGCACCGGCGGCGGCCGATCACATGGCCGACGTGGTCGTGCGCTGGGTGCGCGAGGGCCGCGTCGGCGGGTGACGAGGCGAAGTGGCCCAGCAGGCTGTTGAAGAACTCCCACGCAAGGATCGGTGCAGATCCAGCGCTCGCGTAGAATATCAGTGTCTTGGCAGTGGCAATCCCGCTGCACATTCCAGCCTAGCCTAGCCTAGCCTAGCCCAGCCCAGCCCAGCCCTGCATCCTCGCGCTGGTCTCACCAGATGGGCTCGTGCCCAGGGACCACCCCATCGCCCGCAACCCCAACCGTCGACGAGGTCGACGCGCCGCGAATTGCCCAGCGCAGGGCAGGCCGCGCCATGGTAGGGCCCAAAGGGCCAATCTCCGCTCACCCGCAATCAAATCGGTGGTGCCTTACCGGCTGCCCTCGGGCCCCTCGGCGCGCTCGCCGCGGCGGTCGTGCGGGGCGCTTTCGAGCTGCGCCGACGCCCGGGAAGCCCTGACGCCCTCAAGCCAGTGCTCGCCGTGCCTACGGCAAGGACAGGGACTTACACGCAGGCTGCGCCTGGATCACGCCGAAGGCCGGAAAGAAGTCGTGCATGAGCGCCACATACCCCGTGTAGTTTTCGACGGCGAACCCGGTCCACGTCGCCGATGCCTCAAAAGTCGAAGTGGTCAACGCCATGGCCGTCTCGAGCGCCACGGGCCCTTCCTCAAAAAACGTGGTCGAGGTCGGGGAGGCCGCCGTGGTCATCAGACCGATCACCACCGACTTGCCCGCCGTCGCCGCGTCCGTGACGATGGTCTGACCCTGGTTGACGATGTGCGTCGCGGTGTCGCGGTAGTCCATCACGGTCACACCGTCGACCGCCGCCAACACCCACTGGTGGAGCATCTGCGTGGTGGTGCCGACGAGGATCGCCTTATTGTCATAGTGAAACGGGATGTCGACGTAAAAGGCCAGGCCCGACCCCGCAAGCTGCGCGTGCACGTTGTCCAGCATCGTCAGATAGTCGTTCGCCGTGGCGTTCATGGTCGCGACAGTCCAAATCTGATGCGGCTCGACGTCGAAGTGCAGCGCCGTGGGCTCGGGCGCGCCGGGCGGCAGCGCGGCGACGAAAGCGACGGCGTTGGCGGCCACTTGCGCGGCGCGGGCGTGCCCGTCAGTGGCCGGGACACCGGTGCCATCCGTCTGCGACCAGTCTGCCTCGCCAGCGAGGAGCTAAACGGCGATGCCGAGCGCGTCCGCAGCCGCGATGAAGGCGGCGAGCGCTGCATGGGTGCCGGGACTGTCCAGGAGCGACGCCGACTGCACGTAGAGCGTGTCGATGTGTCGCGACAGCGCAAACTGCAACAGCTTCTGGCGCGCGCACAAGTTGGTCACGGTGGACGGCTGCCAGACCCACATGGCGCGCGGCGCCCCGTGCAGGCACGCCGGCGGTAGGGACGCGCCCTGGCACAGGATCTGCGAGACCTGGGACTTGGGCGAGTAGCAGAACGGCGCGCTGCAAGTCCCGCCGGTGCAATACGACTTGCCGACACACGTACCGACGCCACACTTGCCGGAGATCAGGCCGCAGTTGGTGGCGACGGAGAAGAGGTCGGCGTCGATCGTCGACGTGCGGACGAGCTTCTCGGGCGTGGTCGAGGCCTTATCGACGAACTTCGAGGGCGCCGCCCAGGCCGCAGCAGGGAAGAGGAAGAGGAGGAGTGAGAGGCGGTGCATGGCGACCTTCTACGCGGCGGTGGGGCCGCCGGCAATTGCGCCATCGACGACTGTGCGGCCCCAGCGTGCAGCGGACAGCCCCCAAACGTAACGTAGCCGCCGCCTGACGCCTAGCCTTGATCTGCCTCCGTCCCCCGACCGCCGCGCTCAACCCAGCTGTGCCAGCGCGCTACTTCCTAGCCGATGCGGCCAGGCCACGGCGCTCCAGCAGCGGCGCCAGCGCTGGCTCACGGCCTAGCAGGTCACGCACCAGCGTCATCGCCTCCACGCTGCCACCGCGGCTCAACAGGGCCTGCCGAAAGCGGTCGCCGTTGGCCCGCGTCAGGCCGCCCTTGGCCTTGAACCACTCAACGGTGTCCGCGTCGAGCACTTCGCTCCACAGGTAGGCGTAGTAGCCAGCGGCGTAACCGCCCATGATGTGGCTGAAATACGGCGTGCGGTAGCGCGGTGGCACCAGCGCATAGTCGACGCCGTCTTTGGCCAGCGCCGCGGCCTCAAAGGCCATGACGCCACTGG
>SXNM01000251.1 GCA_005777155.1 Pseudomonadota bacterium
CCTGCAGCGCCACGCCTTCGCCCGACTGATGCGCATCGGCGCCGACGCCTTCGTCGCCGAGATGATCGGCGCCGCGCTGGCCGCCGCCGTGCGCGCCGGTCGCACCGAGGTCGTCCCCGCCGCGCTCGGCCCCGCGGGACCTGCGACGGTCGCGATGCGGGGTTTTGCCGGCGTCGAGCAGTTGATCCGTGGCGCCGACGGCGAGACCACTGCGCTGGCTGTGCGCGTCGAGGCCGGCGTCGACACGCTCCAGCTCAAGGCGGCCCTGGCCCGACTGCAGAGCGGCGCCCGCCGGCGGGTGGTGGTCGATCTGCTGCCCAGGCCGGAGCTCGACCTGCCGGGCTGGACGCTGCTGCCGCTGGCGGCGCTGCAGCCGCTCTTCCGCTGCGCCGCAGAGGTCGCCGCCGATGGGCCCGTGTTCGCCGCCTGGGTGGACGCGGTCGACGACTGGCTCGCGGTCGCGGTGGCGATGGCCCTCGCGGTACGCGGCGACGCCCGGGCGCTGCGGCAGCCCTTGCGTGAGGCCGAGCAGCTCGCCGGCTTCGAGCGCCGCCAGCTGCGCCAGGCCATCGATCTCATCATTGACCAGCTCGCGGTTCACGGCGTGCCGCTGTGGCCGACGCCGCTGGCGCCGGGGTTGGTAGACGACGTCAACCGACGGGTGCTGGTCTTCGACGCGCCGGTCGAGGGGCGATCGACGTTGGAGTTCGCCATCGTCGACCCGGCGGCCGGCTTCGTCAGCGGGGTCCGCTGGCAGCGCGGCTCTCTCTCGCTGTTCGCCGACTTGCTCTCACCGCAGCGCCACGGCGTCGTCGCCGCGCAGTCGCGTGGCTCGCGCCGCAATGACTTTCTCTACGGCCTGTCTGATGAGCTGCGCATCGCCCGCACGGCGGTGCGAGAGGGGCCGACCGCCCAGAGCCGCTCGATCGCCATGGGCGACTTCGACCTCTTCGATGGCCGCGCGCGCGCCGCCCTCATCGAGCGCTGCATCGAGACCATCTGGGTGCTGTGGGAGCGCCACGGCGCCATCGACGAGGCGCTGGCGTCGATGGACACGCTATCGGACGCCACCGAGGCCCGGCGCTGATGCCCACGGCCGCTGGCGCGCTGCTCGGCCCTCGGCCCGCGGCGTGGCCCATGCGGCGACCCAGCGACCTCTCCGATGCGGCCTTCGAGCTGGCGCAGCGCTCGGAGATCGCGGACCTTCACCTCGACTCCTACATCGCAGCGCGCGTCTTTGGCTACGACCTGCGACGGCACCACGGGCTCGGGCCCTTGGGCGGCCGCTTCTTTGGGCAGCTCGACTGGCCGCGCGCGCTCAGTGGCGGCCTCACCCTCGGCATGTGGTCGCTCACGACCAACCCTTTTCGCTCGGCCGGCGGTCGCTGGCGGGCCTTTGAGCGCAATCTCGACGACTTCCAGAGCCAGATCGAGCGCTTCGGGCCGGCCCTCCGCGTAGTGCGCGACTGCGGCGAGCTCGACGCGGCGCGGGCAGACGGCAGCCACGCGGTGCTGCTCGCCATCCAGGGCGGCAACGCGCTCGAAGCGGCCCCTGGCGGCGTGGCGGACCTGCCGCGTGGCCTCATCTGGCGCGTCACGCTGGTACACCTGACCAACGCCACCTACGGGCCGACCAGCAGCCCGCTCGGCCTCTGGCGGCGCAGCGATCCCTTGCCCGCGGCCGGACGGTCGCTGGTGCAAGCGCTCAATGAGGCCCGCATCCTGGTTGACGTCGCCCACCTCGGCCACCGCGCCGTCCGCGACGTCGCGGCCTGCCACGATCCCAGCCTGCCGCTGGTCGCCACCCACACCGGCGTTTCAGGCGTCACGCCCCACTGGCGCAACCTCGACGACGAAGAGCTCCGCCTCATCGCCGCCAGCGACGGAGTGGTCGGCGTCATCTACCAGGCCGGTTTTTTGCGCCGCCCAGGCGGTCCTGCCGGCGTCGAGATGGTCGTCGAGCACCTCGATCACCTCCGGCGCACCATCGGCGTGCGCCACTGCGCCATCGGCAGTGACTACGACGGCGCCATCATGCCGCCTGTCGACGTCCGCGACGGCGCCGTTGGCTACCTGCGGCTGATCGACACGCTGCTGCGCGCCGGCTGGCGCGACGAAGAGGTGCAGGCGGTGCTGGCCGGCAACACGCTGCGCGTCCTGCGGGCGCTGCGGCCCGCCGGCTGGGCCGCCGGCGCCGCTGTCGCCTCGGCGACGGCTGCGCGCTGACGCTGACGCTGACGCTGATCGACCCACACATGCCCGCCGCGCAGCTTGTCGCGCACGAGGGACGCCGCCGCCATCGGTCGCGCCGCTGCCATCGGTCGCCCTCGGGTCGTAGGCCCCCAGTGCACGCAGGCGCTAGTCAGACGCCGCTCGGCCACTGACACCCTGCGCCTCGGCCCAGCCATCGACCGAGGCCGCCGCGCCCGCGGTGCCCTGGACCACCCGCCAAGCGCCGTCGGCGAGATCGCCGCCCCGCAGGCGCTGCGCTTCGAGGTCGGCCTCACGGGCGCGACGTACCTGCGCCGCGTCGGAGAGGAGCTGCTCAAGCTGGGCCAGCATCGCTGAGCCCTCGCGCGCAAAGCGCTGGTGGTTGGCCTCGGCTACCGCCGCCGACACGTCGCGCGGGGCGCGCAGGGCCGCGGCCAGGGTCGCTGTGTCGGCGCCGGCGGCGCAAAGGGCCGAGGCCGTTCGGATGTGCTCGGCCTCGTCCGCCGTCTTTCGCAGCGGCTGCAACACGGCCTTGGCGACGAACTGCAGGGTCGGATCTGGGCTGCGGCGAAACAGGCGAACTAGCGTCGCCGGCGTCCGGTTGTCGACGGGATACCCTGGGTGAAACGCCACATGGTAGAAGAGGGACTGCGGAGCCGCCGCCTCGTGCGCCGAGCGCAGCCGCACGTGCAGGGCATCAAAGCGCGACGAGTCGAGGTGGGCCAGCGCCGGCAAGACCAGCAGCGCGACCTCAGGCGGCGCCGCTTCCGCCGCTGCGGCAGCCCGCTCCAGCTGCGCCATGGCCTGCAAGATGCGCTGTTCGGACGCCGGGGAGTCATCGTCGGCCCAGCAGACGGCACGCCACAGTCGGCCGGCGTCTCGGCAGCCGCGCGCGAAGGGGCACGAGCGCCAGGACTCTACGACCTCACGCAGGAAACGGTCGTTTAGCGCCTCGGCGTCTGCGGCGTGGGCGTCGGCAGCGAACGTGGCGCCGGTGGCGCTGCCCGAGGGAAAGGCGAGCGACGCCCGGGCCTCAGGCGAAGACACGGCGCAGCCGGCGCGCGATCTCGTCGAGCTCTTCAGCGAGCACCCCACAGCTCGGCGACCGCCCGCTCGGGTCGCGCTGTAGGCAGCGCAGCACGAGCTGCTCAAAGTCGACCGGGATGTCGCTGCGGTGGTGGCGCGGCGGCTTCGGCACATCGAGCAGCACCGACGCCAGCAGCGTCGAGACGTCAGGGCCCGAGAAGGGCAGCTTGCCGGTCAGGGCTTGGTACATCGCGACGCCGAGCGAGTACAGATCCGTCGACGGCGACAGCTCCACCTGGTCGCGCAGCCGCTCCGGCGCCAGATAGGCTGGGGTGCCGAGGACCTGCTCGGCGTTGGTCATCGTCATCGACAGTTCTTCCGATTTGGCGATGCCGAAGTCCATGATCTTCATGCGTTGCCCGTCGGCCAGCACGAAGAGGTTGTGCGGCTTGATGTCTCGGTGGATGACGCCGGCGCGGTGGGCGGCGTCGAGGCCGCGCGCCGCTTGGGAGAAGAGCTGCGCCGCCTCCAGGGCCTCCAGCGGCGCCTGACGCTTGTGCAGCAGGTTGGCCAGGTCGGTGCCCTCCAGCAGCTCCATGGTCAGGAAGCGGCGGCCCTGCCAGACGCCAAATTCGAATGTCTGGACGATGGCCGGGTGCTGCAGGCGCCGGCAGATGCGCAGCTCGTGGCGAAAGCGCGACAGCGACGACTCGTCGGGCTGCTGGCCCTTGAGCAGCTTCAGCGCTACGTCCTCATCGAGCTCCCGGTCGTGGGCCCGGTACACGATCGCCATGCCGCCGCTGCCAAGGACGCCGCGCAGCTCGTAACGGTCGGCGATGACGAGGTTATCGGGCAGCACGGTCGACCGCTTCGGCCGCAACTGTTCGTCGCTCGGCCGCGCCGGCGCGATCTGCGGCATGCCTGAGGGGCGCGACGTCGCGACGGAGACCGGGCCGCCGCCGGCGTCTCCGCGCCGAGGCTGCTGCGCGGCCTGCGGCCCGGCCTGCTGCTGCCCCGCCGCGCCTGAGGCTCGCGCGACTTCGGTCGGTGGCTCTCCGGAGGAGACTCCCCGCTGCCACTCACTGCTGCGCTCGCCCCGCCGCGCGGCCTGCCCCGCAGAATCCGGGGTGGTCGACCGCTCCGAGAACTCGGATGGCCGTCCAGCCCTCGACGCCTGGGAGGCGCGGGCTGCGCCCAGGGCGGACGGTACGCCGTTCGCAGCGTCGCTGTGGGCCTGGGAGAGCGTATGCCTATGGGTCCTCGGGTCGGTGCTCACGACGGCCGAAGCAGCCGAGCTCGTGGTCGACCTGTTGGCCGCGGCGAGCATGGCGCCTTCATCCAGCGGGCGCTGCAGCGCCGAGCTGCTGACCGTTGACGCCGTGGACACTGTCGGCACGTGCTTGGGCGAGAACGACAGCGTGCTCTTGAACCGCCTAGCGGCGCTGGGATCGGCTTCGCTGCGGGCGCGGCCGACATCGGCGCGGGCTGGGTCGCCGTGTCTCGCGTCGCCGCGCCCATCGTCCGCGCTGCCCGCCCGCGCCGCCGGGGCCTGCTGGAGGCCGCTGGCTGGGCCCTGCCGGTTGAGGGGGGGCGCAGAGGTCGGCCGCGGCGGTGACCGCGGCAGGGTGTCGGGATCGCGGGCCCACTGCGCGGCGAGGACCGCCTCACGCAGATCGTCGTCGGCGAAGGGCCGCTCCAGAAACGTCACGCCCGCGAAGTTCGGAGCGTCCTCGGGGCGGCGGCCTACTACGATGGCTGTGGCCTTATGACGGTCGAGCAGCGGCCGGGCCAGCCCCACCCAGGCCAGGGCGCCCAGGGCGTGGGTTCGGTCGTCAAGCACCACCAGCACGGCACCGCGCTCAGACAAGGCCTGCAACCCAGCGTCACTGCTCGAATAATGCTCGACGTCATAGCCGTCGCTGGCGATCACGGCGGCGATGGCTGTCGCGCTGGCGCTGTCGGCATCGATGACGACAGCGCGTGGTCGGCCTTCTGCTGCGGGTGGCTCGCGCGCGGGCGCCATCGGTGGTCTGTTCCTCCGTCGCGGCTTCAGCTTACGGCTCGTGGCGACTCCGGCGCCAGCGTGATCTCCGACGATGCCACCAAATGCAGGGCGGCGCCAGTGCGAACGCCGTGGCGAATGGGGCGGCCGTAGCGACCTCGAGACGCGGCCCGCGACGAATGGCCGCGCCTCGTGCCGTCTGCCTCCGGGTGCGCGGCGCCTCATCGCCGGAAAATCGGCTCAATGATTCTGGGCTCCTCGACCAGCGTCGCGGCCCATTCGTCGCCCACGCCGCCCACCGGGTCGCGTCTCTCGCGGCGCGTCGCGGCCATCGAACGGGCCACCGCGCTTGCCACGGGGTCGACGCCGACGGGCCGTCGCCCGTCAGTCACCAAAGACGTAGACCGGCTCCGGGTAGTAGCGGACCATGTTGTTTTGCCAGCACCACTGCAGGTGGTCCCGCAGCAGCTGGTTTTTGGTCGGCAAATCGAGCGCGGCCTTGAGCACCGTCAGGTGGAAGTCGACGCGCAGGGGCCGCTCGGGCACCAAGAAGCGCGTCGACTTGCGTGGGAAGAGCCGCCCCGACAGCGTGCGCTCGAGCACCTCCTGCTTGCTGAAGCGCGGCCGCAGGAAGAGCGCCTCAGAGGGCTGGGCAGCGAAGTCGCTGCGCGATCGCGACGACGGCGTGTACACCGCACGCACCGAGCGGGCGTCGAGCGCGTCCTCGACCTTGCGCAGCGCCCGAACGATGACCTCGATCGCCGGCTCACCAGCGTCAGGCCGGACGCGTAGGCCCACTCGGCGACCGTCGCGCACCACCAGCGCCATCGCCAGCTCGCGGCCATAGACCCGCGTCCGGGCCTCGGCCTCGGTGATGGAACACGCCTCCACCATCGTCATGCCGACCTTCGTGGCGCCGAGCTGCACGGCGTCGTCGAGCACCTCGATCGGTTCGTCGGCGACGGCGGCGCACATGGCCTCGATGGGCGGGGCGTCGAGTAGAAGCGCGTCCCACGACTCAAGGCGGACGTCTTCGCTCCAGTAGGGGCTGACGTAGACCAAGATGTCGGGCGCGCCGAGCACCCGCAGCGCCTGTACCCGGTGCATCCCATCGAGCACCACATACTTGTGTCCGCCCGCCGCCTCCGCCTCAGCGACGATGATCGGGTTCTTCATGATGCCGTCGTGCTGGACGAAGTCGGCGATGCGCTCGACCCAGCGATCGACGACGCCCTCGTGGACATAGACGTCGTCGAGCGAGACCACAGCCAAGCGTTGAAAGACTTCGAGCATGCGCGGCCTCCGCGAGCGTGGCGGGGCCTCGCCGCCGCTCAGACCGTGCGAGAGTAGCGCGCCTTGGCGCCGTCGAGGAAGCGGTCGAAGGCGGCGGCGACGTTGCGCGCCACCAGCCAGCCATGGCCGGTGATCGCCAGCGACTCGGTGTCTTGGCGCAGCAGCCCTGCCTCGAAGAAGGGCCCGAGCGCCCGCAGCTCTTCGGCGAAGGCGACGTCGAAGGCGCCCTGGCCTTGGTCGGCGAAGCGGGCGGTCCACGCCGACTTGTCGACGCGCAGGTCGCAGAGCAGGGCGGTGATGACGGCGCCGCGGCGCTTGTCGTCGTCGCTGCGCAGGTGGGCCCGCGCCCAGGCTGGGGCGCCGCTGCGGACGCGCTCCGCCCAGAGCGCGCGATCGGTCGTGTTGGCGGCGAAGGCGTCGCCGACCTGGGCGATGGCCGAGGCGCCGATCGCCAGCAGGTCGACGTCGAGCGCCTGGCCGTCTACCCCCTTCGCCTGGCCGCGGTCGGTGTAGCCCATGAAATTGCGCCCGAGCCGGCCCTGCTTGGCCGCAAGCGCCAGCGGATCGCTCGGCAGGGCGTAGTGGTCGAGGCCGAGCGGCAAGTAGCCGTGACCCATCAGCTCTTCACGCGCAGCCCACAGCAGCTCGAGGCGCGCCGCGTCGTCTGGCAGCGGCGTGCGCTCCATGCCGCGCTGGTGGGGTCGCAGCCAGGGGACGTGGGCGTAGCCGAAGACCGCAAATCGCGTCGGGCCCATCGCGACGGCCTGCCGCACCGTGGCGCGAATCGACTCCACGGTCTGGTTCGGCAGGCCGTACATCAGGTCGAAGTTGAGGCCGTCGCGCGGGGCGCTGGCGGCGAGCATCCTGGCGATGCGCTCGACCTGTGCCGCCGGCTGTGGTCGGCCGATGGCGCGCTGGACGGCCGGGTCGAGGTCTTGGACGCCCAAGCTGTAGCGCGTGAAGCCGAGCTGGCAGAGGGTCTCGGCGCCGGCGTCGTCGAGGCTGCGCGGATCGACCTCGATCGACCACTCGCAGCCGGGGTGGTCTGGCAGGCGGCTGCGGATCCCAGCGCAGAGGCGGGCCAGATCGGCGGGCGCCAGCCACGTCGGGGTGCCGCCGCCGAGCGCCACCACCGAGAGCGGCCGGTCGGCGCTGACGGCGGTGAGGGTCGCCTGGAGGTCGAGCTCGCGCAGCAGGGTGTCAACGTAGGCGCTGCCCAGGCCGCGATCGCGCGCCACCTCGACGTGGCAGCCGCAATACAGGCAACGCCGCTCGCAGAAGGGCACATGGACGTACAGACCAAGCGGACCCCGCGCCGCCGCGTAGGCCCGCCGCACGGCGTCGACGTCAAAGTCCTGGCGAAAGTGCGGTGCCGTCGGGTAGCTGGTGTAGCGGGGCGCTGTTGTGGCGAAGCGGCGCACGATCTCGGCCGGCGTCCAACTTGGCGTCGGCGAAGTGGGGCCTCGGGGCGCCGGCGTCGCCGGGCCGAAGGTCGTCGCGGCGTCCAGAGGGGCAAATGTCGCTGCCATCGCTGCTCTCCTGGCGGCCGCCGCCGCCGAGCGCTGCGTCACTGCGGCGGCGCCCGCCCGCAAGCTAGACACGGCGTAGTCGCCGCCAAGGCCGCATCGTCCACTCCAGCCCAGAAGCGGCGACAACCAGACGCTGCGACGGTCCATGCGCGTCGACGGTCGCGGCGCGTCGACGGTTGCGGTGCGCCGACGGGGCGGCGATGGTAGAGCCAGCGGGCGATGGGGCGACCGCGCGGTGACGCTGAGGGTGAACATGAGCACGTCGACAACCTGGGCGAGCGCGGGCGTGGGCAGCGGGGACGGCGCGCGTTCGGCCGACAGCTTCCCGACGCTGCGCATTCGGCGCGACGGCTTCGAGGCCCGCGGCGACTACGCCGTCGCCCAGGCCCGCTATCTGCGGCCCGATCCGGTGCGGGTCGCTGCGCTCGACGCCGCCCTGCAGGCTGCCAACGCCGGCGTCGTGGCGCACTTCTACATGGACCCGGAGCTGCAAGGCGTGCTGGCCGCCTGCAGGTGGCCGCACATCCACGTCAGCGACTCCCTGGTCATGGCCGACAAGGCGCTGGCGATGGTCGAGGCCGGCGCCTCGGCGATCGTCGTGCTCGGCGTCGACTTTATGGCCGAGAACGCCCGCGCCGTGCTCGACGCCGCTGGCCACGAGGCGACGCCGCTGCTGCGCGTCAGCGCCGCGCCCATCGGCTGCTCGCTGGCCGAGGCCGCCGACAGCGTGGCGTACCACGCCTACCTGCTGCGGGCGGCTGCCACCAAGAACGCGATGCATGTCGTGTACATCAACACGAGCCTGCGCGCCAAAGCGCTGGCGGAGTCGCTGGTGCCGACCATCGCCGTCACCTCGAGCAACGTCGTCCGCACGGTCCTGCAGGCCTTCGCGCAGGTGCCAGAGGTAGAAGTCTTTTTCGGCCCCGACACCTACATGGGCCACAACCTGCGCGCGCTCTTTGCCGGCGCCGTCGCGCTGGGCGACGCGGCCTGCGCGGCGCTGCACCCCGCCCACGACGCGGCCTCGATCGCCGACGCGATGGCGCGGCTACACACCTTTGAGCAGGGCGCCTGCGTCGTTCACCACCTGTTCGGCCGCGAGGTGACGGCGCAGGTGGCGCGGGACTACGGCGACGCCTTCCTGACCGCCCACCTCGAGGTGCCCGGCGAGATGTTCGCCTTGGCGGCGGCGGCGGCCCAACGCGGCCGCGGCGTCGTCGGCTCGACCTCGCAGATCTTGCAGTTCATCGAGCGCACCCTGGCCGCCGGCGCCGCCGACGGACAGGTGGCACGCTATGTCCTCGGCACCGAGGCTGGCATGGTCACCCCCATCGCCCACAGCGTGCAGCGCCTGTTGGCGGCGCGACCCCTGGCCGACGCGGTGGACATCGTCTTTCCGGTCGCCGCCGAGGCGGTGGCGGCCAGCGACGATCCTGCGCTCGGAGTGGTGCCCGGCGTCGCCGCTGGCGAGGGCTGCTCGACGGCCGGTGGCTGCGCGACATGCCCGTACATGAAGATGAACACCCTCGACGGCGCCCTGCAGGCCCTGCGACTGCTCGCCGCTGGCGATTCGGCTGGGCAAGCGCCGCTCCGTCCGGCCAGCGGTCGCGGCCGCGTCGCCGGCGAAGAGGTCGCGGCCCTCGGGGTGAGGCCGATCGCGGCGATGCGGGCCTACGGCGCTACGGGCGCCCTGCCGGCCACGCTGGTCGCGCGGACCCTGTCGCGTGGCGCCTCGGCGCCGGCATAGGCCGCGCAGCGACGGCGATCTCGATGGCGGCGCCAAGGCACGGCGCGCCCTCGCCGCGGCGCGCGCTCACTCGATGCAGACCGCCGAGGCGTTGCAGACGCCGCTGACGCCGCAGGGCGCGGTGTTGGCGAAGTTGTCGTGGGTGCACTGGCCGGTCTTGCCGTCACAGCTGTCGACGTTGCAGGCGATGCCGTCGTCGCAGTCGGCCAACGTCTTGGCGGCGCAGCTGCCGGCGTCGGTGCAGGTCGGGTGGCCGAAGCCGTCGGTGCGGGTGATGGCGACGCGGTTGTAGCTGCCGTTGAAGCGCCGCCACACCACGCCATAGCCGCCATCGGGCAGGTCGACGACCCGCGCCCAGTTGCTGCCGATGCCGGCGATGCTCGGGCCGAGCGCCCGCTCAAAGACCGACGCGCCGGTGTCGTACCGGATCGCGACCAGCAGGCCGCTGAAGTTGGCGTTGTCCTGCTTGGCGCCGACGGCCACGATCCGGCTCGCCAGCGCGCGCACCGCCACCAGCGCGACGCCGTCGGGTGAGCTCGGGGTCTTCGACCACAGCGTCTGGCCCGACTTGTTGACCCGCCATCGCCAGCTCGTCACCAGCGCGCCGCTGGCGGTGGCCTGGCCGACGACCACCGCGCCACCGTCGACGATCGGCGCCACGGCGTAGGCGATCACGTCGCGCCCCGCCACCGCCGCGCTGGCCTGGTACAGCGTCGAGGCCGTGGTCGTGACCGAGGTCAAGCGCCCCTGGCTGAAGCCGGACACCGGCAGCGTCGTCGCCAGCAGCAGGCCGTCGTCGAGGCGGGCGGCCGACGCCGCGTAGGCGCCGACGGTGGCGCGGTCAAAGGTCACGGTCGCCGCCGAGCTGGCGCTGCTCGCCGAGGCCTTGATCAAGCGACGGACGCGGATCGGTCCAGACAGCGCGGGCGTGTCGTAATGGACACCCCAGGCCGCGCCGGACGGCGTGCGGTGCATCGCCAGCGCCTTCTCGTCGCAGGTCGGCAGCGAGCAGTTGTTGTAGTCGAAGTTCCACTGCGGTGAGCGGACCGTAAACGTCGCGCGGTGCCCGACCTTGCCGCTGACGAAGGCGTCGCCAGAGCGGGCGCAGCCCGGCGTGCTGCCCGGCGCGCCGGCGATGGCCTCGATGCCCTCCTGCACGGCGTCGTCGAGGGCCGCCATGTTGTTGCAAGCGGCGGGTGGGGCGGTGCTGGTGTCGAGCGGCAGCGGCCCTTGGTCGTAGGGCAGGCAGAGCCGCGTCGGCGGCATGGTGTTGCCGGCGGTCTGGTAGTTCAGCCAGCAGATCCCGAGCTTGTCGTCGACATAGGGCTGCGAGAGCTGGCTGATGCCCATATCGCTGACGGTGGTGAACAGTTTGCCCTGGTCGTCTTGCTTGCAGGCGCCGGCGCTGCACACCGCGCGCGCAGAGCAGCCGTTCTTCGGGTCGCAGGCCAAGGCGTCGGTCGCGAGGTGGGTGCAGCCCGTCTGGCCATCGCAGCCGTCGCGGGTGCAGGCGTCGGTGTCGACGCAGGCGTCGCTGGTCTTGCCGACGCAGACGCCCGCCGCCGCGCAGCTCTCGTGGCCGAAAGCGCCGAGGCGCAGCACGCGCCCGTAGGTGGTGCCACCTTTCGTCTCGCTCGCCGCGATGAGCAGGCCTTGCTGAGCGTCGACGTCGATGTCGGCGAAGCTCCAGGCCGCGCCGACGATGGTGCGGCTCCAGACCAAGTTGCCGCGGCCGTCCATGGCGCCGAACACGACGCCGCTGTCCGACGCCAAGGCGCCGCCAAACGCCAGCCACTCCTTGCCGAGGCGCGCCACGCGGGTCGGCTCGCCGATGAGCTTGGTGTCGAAGCGATAGGGCTTCACGCCCTGGGCGTCGGTGCGCTCGAACAGGCCGTCGACGACGTCGGGGGTCTGCTCGCGCAGCCGGCCCCGCACCGTGCGGCCGCTGCCGTCGCGGGCCAGGACTTGGCCGACGAAGCCCTCCTTGCCGCCCAGGTCGTCGGTGGCGAGGCCGTAGATGGCCTCGAGCGCCAACGGGATGACCGTGGCGCCGCTGGCGCTGACCCGCGCCGCCGTCGCCCTGTGGTAGATCTTGTTGGCGGCCGTGGTCGATCGCAGCGTCGACGTCAGGTCGATGTCGGTCGTGCCGTTCCAGCGCAGGTCGGCGCGCTCGATGCTGGTCGGACCCCAGACCTCTTGCGGCACGCGCAGCCACTCGCTGGCCTTGGCGCCGTCTACCCCGGCGATGACCAAGCGGAACACCTCGTGGGTGGAATTCTGGACGGCGCCGTCGAGCGTGGCGCCCTTGGCCACCAGCGGCGCCAGCATGAGGGCGATGGTGCCATTGGCGTTGGCGTCCAGGGCCAGCACGCGGCCGGCGGCGCCTGGGTTGGCGTTGCCCGCCACCGCCCAGGCCAGGTTGCTGCTCGCCGCGGTCCAGAGCGTCTTGCCGGCGCTGTCCAAGCGGCGCAGATCGGCGCTGACGACGCCGCTCGCCAGCGCGAGGTCAGAGGCGACGACGAGGTCTTCACCGACGGCAGCGAGCGCCACCGCGGCGGTCTGAGCGTGGGCGACAGCGCCGGCGAACTCGACGCTCCAGCGCATCCGCTCGGCGAGGAGCGTGGCGTCATAGCGCGAGACGAACGCCTTGTTGGTCGTCGCGGCGTCGCCAACCTTGGCCCGGCGCTGGCCGGCCACGCCGATGTCCCTGCCTGGCAGCGCCGCCACGCCGCGCAGCGCGGTGAAGCCCGCGGCCGCGCCGATCACCGGGGCGTTCGGCGCGCTCGGCGTGCCATACAGGGTCGGCAGCGTCGCCGGCTGGCAGGAGCCCGTCTTGCAGACCGCGCCGACGAGGCAGCTGACGCCGTCGTCGCAGGCGCTGCCGTCTGGCCGTTTCGTCGTGGCGCAGGCGTAGTCGCTGTTGCCTTTGGGCACGCACAGGGCCTGCTCGCACGGGTTCGGCGAGGCTTGGCAGTTGACGGGAGTGCCGGCGATGCAGCCGCTCTTGCCATCGCAGGCGTCGCCGGCGGTGCAGCCGTCGCCGTCGGCGTTGCAGAGCGCCCCAGCCTTCATCGCCACCGGGGCGGTGCAGCTGCCGGTCTTGGTGTCGCAGCCCTCGGTCGTGCACGAGTTGCCGTCGTCGCAGGCCTTGGCGACGTGCTTGCAGCCAGCGGCGGGGTCGCAGGAGTCGGTGGTGCAGCCGTTGCTGTCGTTGCACGGGTTGCCGGCGCCGCCGCCACAGTTGCCGCTGTTGCAGACCTCGTTGACGGTGCAGATGGCGCCGTCGTCGCAGGGCGTCCCGACCGTCACCGGCTGCAGGGCGCATTTGCCGGTCTTGGCGTCGCATGCCGCCTTGAGGCACGCCGTGTCGTCGACCTTGCCGCAGAACACCGCTGAGTTCGGCAGCGCCTTGCAGGCCGGCGCCGCGCCGGTCTTGTCGCAGTAGAGCACCCCGTTGCAGAGGTTGCCGTCGTCCTTTGGCGCGCAATCGGCGTCGGCTTTGCACTCGCAGGTGAAGGCGCCGGGGGCGCAGGCGCCGAGCTTGCAGACGTCGCCCTTGGTGCAGGCGTCGCCGTCGTCACAGCTGGTGCCCGGCGACACCTGCGCTGGCTGGCAAGATCCGGTCTTGGGCTGGCAGGTGTTCTTGACGCAGGCGGTGTCGTCGACGTTGGGGCAGGTGACGATCGAATTGGCCTTGACCTTGCAGCTCGGCGTGGCGCCGGTGGTGTCGCAGAAGAGCGTGCCGTTACAGAAGTTGCCGTCTTCCTTCGACAAGCAGTCCTGGTCGCTCTTGCAGGCGCAGGTGAAGGTGCCGGGAGCGCACTTGCCTTGGTAGCAGCTGTCGCTGGCCGTGCAGAGCTCGCCGTCGTCGCATTTGGCGCCGGTCGGCAGATCAATGAAGCCGCAGAGGCCCGACTTCACGTTGCAGGTGTTCTTGCTGCACTGCGTGTCGTCGACGCTCGGACAGGAGATGACGGAGTTGGGCTTGGGCTTGCAGGCCGGCGCCGGGCCGGATTTGTCGCAGATCAGCGTGCCGTTGCAGAGGTTGCCGTCTTCTTTGGCGGCGCAGTCGGCGTCGGTCTTGCACTCGCAGGAGAAGCTGCCTGGCACGCAGGCGCCCAGCTTGCAGACGTCGCCCTTGGTGCAGGGGTCGCCGTCGTCGCAGACCGTCGCGGGCGCTGCGGCCGTCGGCTGGCAAGCGCCGAGCTTGGGATTGCAGAGGTTCTTCAGGCAGGCGGTGTCGTCGACGCCCGGGCAGACGACGACCGACTTCGGGTTCAGCTTGCAGGCGGGCTTGGCCCCCGACTTGTCGCAGTAGAACGTCCCCGTGCAGAGATCGCCATCGACGTCGATGCAGTCGGCGTCGACCTTGCACTCACAGGTGAACTTGCCCTGGGCGCACTTGCCCTGGGCGCAGGCGTCGCCCGAGGTGCAGGCGTCGCCGTCGTCGCAGGGCGTGCCGCCCGCCTGGTTGACGAAGCCGCACAGGCCTGACTTCGGGTTGCAGGTGTTCTTCGAGCACGCCGTGTCGTCGACGCTCTGGCAGGTGACGACCGTCGCCGGATTGACGGCGCACTTGCCGGCGACAGGGTCGCAGAACTGCGTACCGTTGCAGAGGTTGCCGTCGTCCTTGCTGGCGCAGTCGGCGTTGGTCGCGCAGTCGCAGATCTTCTCGCCGGGTTTGCAGACCTTGCCGTCACAGACGTCGCCGCTGGTGCACTTCTCGCCGTCTTCGCAAGCGAAGGGGCCGGGATCGGCCGGCTTGCCGGCGGACGGCGGCGCATAGAGGCAGAATTGTGCGATGATCCCGCCGCCGAGGTCCACCGCTTGGCAGCCGATCTGGTTCACGGCCGCGCGGGCGTAGACCTCGCACTTGCCAGACGCTGGGACGCAGACGTTCTTGGCGCAGGCGGTGTCGTTGACCGTCGGGCAGGTCACGATGGTCGCCGGGTTCAGCTCGCAGCTGCCGGTCTGCTTGTTGCAGAACATCGTGCCGTTGCAGAGGTTGCCGTCCTCCTTGCTCGCGCAGTCGGCGTTGGTGTTGCACTTGCAGGTGTCGGTGCCGGCGGTGCAGGCGCCGCCAACGCAGGTCTCGCCGGTCGTGCAGGTGTTGGCGTCGTCGCACGCCTTGCCCTCGCCGGTCGCGCTGAGCTTGCAGGTGCCGAGCGCGGCGACGCAGGTGTTCTTCAGGCAGGCGGTGTCTGCCTGATCGTTGCAGGAGACGACCGTCGCCGGGTTGGGCTTGCAGGTGCCGCCCTGGTCCGACTTGTCGCAGAAAGGCGTGCCGTTGCAGAGGTCGCCGTCGTCGTCGCAGTCGCCGTCGACCTTGCATTTGCAGGTGTCGGCGCCGCCGCTGCAGGCGCCCTTGAGGCACTGGTCGCCCTTGGTGCAGGGGTTGCCGTCGTCGCAGGCGCCGCCATCGGCGACCGGCAGCGACTCGCAGGCGCCGCTCTGTGCATCGCAGGAAGCGACGGTGCACGGATCGAGGTCCTCTTTGCAGGTGATGGCCGAGGCCGGCTTCTGTCGGCAACGGAAGGGCGCCGTCGCCTTGTCGCAGAAAGAGACCCCGGTGCAGAGGTCCTGGTCAGCGTCGGGGCAGTCGGCGTCCGATTTGCACTCGCAGACCGCGACGGCGCCGGGCGCGCAACTGCCTTGCTTGCAGTGGTCGCCGCTGGTGCACGGGTCGCCGTCGTCGCAGTGGAGGCCGTCCAGCGCCGGCTGCGGCTCGCAGGCCCCGGTCAGCGGCGCGCAGGTGGCGCGGACGCAGGCGCTGTCGTCCTTCGGGTCGCAGACGACCACCGACTTCGGATCGAGCTTGCAGTGGGCGCTCGCGAGGTCGCAGCGCAGCGAGCCATTGCAGGCGTTGCCGTCGTTCCAGGGCGCGCAGTCGTCATCGCTGTCGCAGCCGGCCGCCCCTGTGCCGCTCGACCCGGCCCCGGCGTCGCTCCCGGCGAGGCCCCCCTCGTCGCCGGGGGCGCCGGTGTCGACGCCGACGGCGGTGTCGGTGCTGGCGGGGCTCGACTCGACGCCGCAGGCCGCGAGGCACATCAGGAATGCCGCACCACTCAGGCGAAGCGCGCGCTGCATGTTCACTCCCGGCCTCGAGGCGGAGCCGCGAGGAGCTGAGGTCCGCGGCTGCCGACCTTGCGGCGCCTGTTAGACGCCATACCACTTTCATGGATACCTCCTGATTGCGCAAGAGAGGTCTGCGCGCCCCGGAGCCTGACTCGGCCACGCGCGAATCGCCGACCACGCTGCGGCGACACCACGCGACCTGCCCGGCGTCACCAGCGGCGCCGCTCGACGTCATCGCCCACCCTGGCGCTCCGGCTTGGCTCGCCGCGTCGGCAGTGAAGTTGCCAGCGGCGATGCAAAGCCCAAGGCCTGCGATCCTCCGACACGCCGGCAGCACGCGCTCACCGTCGAGGGGCGCTCCAAGGCCAGACTGCGCCGGCCGTTAGCCCATAGTTCGCTTGACCTTAGCGGCGTCGTCCTGGCAATCTTCTGCGAGCCTGGGTGGCCGACGAAACGAGGCACATCACCCACCGAGGCGTTGCTCGCGAGATGTCTAACCAACGGCAAGTTCAATCCTCTTCGGTTGAGCTCCCGGTAGCGCGGACCGCACCATCGCTGGGCGCCGTCCACCGCGCAGCGCCCTATCCGCGGCGCGCTCCCGTGGCGCGGTGGGTCGCGCTGTGGGCGATCGCGCTGGGCGGCGGGAGCTGCACCCTCGACGGCGGGTGCCAAAAGGGCTGGTACAGGGACCTCGACGGCTCTTGCGCCCCGTACAAGTGCTCCTTGCCGCTGGTTAAGGTCGACAGCCAGTGCGTGCCTTCGAACTTCATCTATCCAGACGGTGGCGACGCTGGGGAGTGCTATTTCGACGTCGAGGGTGGGTATTCTGCGGACACCGCCGACGGGGTCTGCTACGTCACGGCGTTGGACGGCGGCGAGCTCGACGCCTCTGGTGGTGGCGACGGTGACGGCGGCGGCGGCGGCAATGACGGCGGCGAAAGCGACGGCGTCGCCCAAGAGACCGTGACCGAGGTGGTCGACGACGTCGGCGCCACCGACGCCGATGCCACCGCGCCAGCGCCCGTGCCGTGCGTCGACAACCAAGACGGCGGCTGGATCTGCGACGACAACGTGAGCTGCACCACGGACACCTGCGATCTCGCCACCAAGATCTGCACCTTCGCGCCCAAGGACAGCGGATGTCACGACGGCAAGCCCTGCACCGTCGACCACTGCCAAGCGAAAGGCACCACCTTCGCCTGCCACCATGAGCTCGTCAGCGGCGCCTGCGACGACCTTGACCCATGCACCGGGCCGGGGACCTGCGTCGGCGCCAACTGCGTCGCACAGCCCTTGAACTGCGCCGACAGCAACCCCTGCACGAGCGACAGCTGCCAGGCCGGCTGTCAGAACACGGCCCTCGAAGGCCCCTGTGATCTCGATGGCAGCGTCTGCACCGCCGACGTCTGCGTCGGCACGGTCTGCACCGCGGCAGCTCCCAACGCCTGCGACGACGGCAACGCCTGCACGGTCGATGCCTGCAACGCCGCCACTGGCTGCAGCTGAGGGCCGCGACCGCCGGATCGCCTTGCGACGACGGCGCGCCCTGCACCACCCAGGACGCCTGCACCAGCGGCGTCTGCAGCGGCGCGGCCCTCAGCTGCCCCGCCGGCCAGGCTTGCGTCGCCGGCGCCTGCGCCGTGCCCAACTACGCCTGGACCAGCTGGAAGCCGCCAGCGGTCCCCGGCGGCTTCACTGTCGTCGGCGACACCGTGAGCCACCCCCTCACCGGTCGGCTGTGGCAGCGCGGCACTGCGGGCAGCGACCTCAACCACGCCGCGGCGGTGGCGTACTGCGACGGGATGACCCTCGCCGGCCACGGCGACTGGCGTCTGCCGACCGCCGTCGAGCTGATGAGCCTGCTCGATCTCACCGTGCTCGGCGACGGCGCCCTCATCGACGCCGCCGCGTTCCCCAACACGCCGGCCGCGGGGTTTTGGTCCGGCACCGCGTGGGGCGGCACCGGCTGGTTCGTCGCAATCTCCTTTAGCAACGGCAATGGCGGACCCCAAGAGGCCACCTCCGTGCGCAGTGTGCGCTGCACCCGTTGAGGCGGGCCGCCGCGCTCCGACAAAGGATCGTCGCCATGATGACTCGCAGCCCGAATTCCTCGCGCGCCCGCTGGCTCTTGGCCGCCGCGCTCCTGCTCGCCTTGCCGATGGCGTGGGCCGCGGCGCCAGCGGGCAAGTTCAGCGGCGGAGCCGGAGTTGTCGTCGACAACCACACGGGCCTCACCTGGCAGCACCCGACGAGCGGCGGCCAGGTCAGCTACGCCGCCGCTCAGACCGCCTGCGGCGACCTCGTGCTCGATGGCAAGGACGATTGGCGCTTGCCAACGCTGCAAGAGCTCTAGTCATTGGTCGCCTTCAGCGTCACCGGCCTCACGGCCTATATCGGTGTCAGTGCCGGGTCGGCCGTGCTTGGACGCCTACCCGATCCCGCCGGCGACCAACGAGATGGGCATCTTCGTCGAAGCGCTCGACGCGCTCTGCAAAGCCCATCCGGGTCTGACTGAGCTCATCAATGTACGACGCGGGGGCCTGTGGGCTGGACAACGCCAGCGCCGTCGTCGAGCGCGCAATGCACTACCTGATGTGC
>SXNM01000252.1 GCA_005777155.1 Pseudomonadota bacterium
TCCGATCACCGGCGGCAAGGTCCACCCCTACCTGCGGCGTCGCAACGGCGAGGAGCCCGTCGAGTACCCGCATGCGTGCCTTGAGCCCGTGCTGCGCCGGACCCTCGGGGTGCCCTTGTTTCAGGAGCAGGTGATGAAGCTGGCGGTGGTCGCGGCGGACTATACGCCGGGCGAGGCCGATCAGCTGCGCCGCGATATGGCGGCCTGGCGACGCTCGGGCCGCATCGAGGCGCACCGCGAGCGGCTGGTGACGAGGATGGTACAGAAGGGCATCGCCGCTGAGTTCGCCGAGCGAGTGTTCGAACAGATCCGAGGGTTTGGCGAGTACGGGTTCCCTGAGAGCCACGCCGCCAGCTTCGCCCTCATCAGCTACGCCGCCGCCTGGCTGCGCTGTCACCACCTCGACGTATTCACCGCCGCGCTGCTCGACGCCTGGCCGATGGGCTTTTATGCCCCAGCGACCCTGGTCGATGACGCCAAGCGCCGCGGCATCGAGGTGCGCCCGATCGACATCACCTGCAGCGACGACGGCTGCACCTTGGAGCCGCTACAGCCCGCCGAGGTGGCGCGCTGGCAGGCCGGGGGCCACGCCGGCTTCGATCCCCCGGCATACGCCCTGCGCATGGGCCTGCGCTGGGTCAAAGGCCTCGACGCGGCGGCGCGGGCGCGGATTCTGCGGGCCCGGCAGGAGCGGCCCTTCGCCGCCCTCGGCGATCTGATGCAGCGGGCCCGCCTCGGCGAGGACGCCCTGCTACCCCTGGCCGAGTGCGGCGCGCTGACGCGCTTTGAGACCCAGCGGCGGGCGGCGCTCTGGCAGGTGCGCGGCCTGCTGCGCGAGCGCCAGACCTCGCTGCCGCTGAACGTCGAAGAGGCGGCGCCGGCGCTGCCCGCGCTCAGCGCGTTGGAGACGATCTCTTGGGACTATCGGAGCACCAGCCACAGCACCGGCGGCCACCCCTTGGCGCCGCTGCGGTCGAGGCTGCAGCGGTTGGGCCTGCCCGACGCGGCGGGCTTGGCGGCGATGCGCGACGGTCGACGCTGTCGGTATGTCGGGCTGGTCATCACCCGCCAGCGCCCAGGGACCGCCAAAGGTACGACCTTTTTGACGCTGGAGGACGAGAGCGGCTTCGTCAACGTGGTGCTCTGGAGCCAGGTCTATGAGGATCATCGTGTCCTGGCGCGGACGGCGTCGCTGCTGGGCGTCGCTGGCAAGATCCAGGCCCAGCACGGCGTGGTCCACCTGATCGCCGAGTCGCTGTTCGCGCCCGATCTCGAGGTGCCCGAGCCGGGCCGCAGCCGAGACTTCCATTGACGCCCTGGATCATGCACCAATGCGCCAGCGTCGAGGCCGGACCGAGCGGGCGCCGCTGGCAGCGTAGCCGCGGGGAGCACAATGCAAAAGAACGCACAGGGCCGCGTGCTGCTGCTGGTCCTGCTCCTCAGCACGGCGACTGTGGCCTGGCTCCTCGCCAGCGGAGGTGAGTCGCCGCCGCGGCGCCACGGCGACACCAGACAGGGCACCCAGACGCCCACGCCGCCGCTGGCGCTCGACCTGCGCGGCGTCGCCGTCGACGACGCTGGCCGCTTGCTGCCCGGCGCCGAGGTAGACTGCCCGGCGGCGACGACGCGCACAGACGCGGTCGGCAGCTTCACGTGCCTAGTCCGGACCCTACCCGCCACCATCGACGCCCGGGCGCCCAGCCGCGCCACGACCCCGCCAGCCGCGCTGGCGCAGGTCACGCACGCGACGCCTGGCCTGCTGCGACTGCAGCTGCGCCGCCCCGGGACGCTGCGCGGCGTGGTGCTCGACGGGACAACGGGCCCCGGCGGCGCGCCACGACCTGACGCCGCCTTGCGCATCCACTGGCTGCAGGCGGATCGCCTCGACGGCGGCGCCACGGCCCCGTTCTTCCTGACGCGCCTCGAGCGCAGCCAGGGCGACGGCGGCTTTCGCCTCGGCGGCGTCTGGCCCGGTCGGCTGCGGCTACAAGCGACCGTCGGCGACCCGAGCGACCCCGCCGCCAGCGCCTGGTCCGACCCCATCGACCTGCGTGACGGCGATACCATCGACGGCATCGTGCTGCGGCTCGGCCCAGGCGGCAGCCTGCGCGCCAGCGTCCGCGCCAACGACGGCGCCGCCATCTCCGGCGCGCTCTTGCGCCTCGCCGAAGTGCAGGGTGGACCCGAGGCGCGCAGCGACGCCGATGGTGCGGCGCTGCTCCGTAACCTGCCGGCCGGCGCCTGGTGGTTCGCCGTCGAGGCCGAGGGCTATACGACTCTGCGCGAGCGCGTCGAGATCTCGGCTGAGGGCGCGACGATCCACGCTTTTGTCCTACACCAGCGGTCCCGCTACGCCGTCCGCGTCGTCGACGCCGTGGGCGACCCCGTGCCCGGCGCCGACGTGCAGCTGCGAGTCCATCGCGATGACCCCAGCGCAGGCCGTGACCGCGTGGCGGCACCCACGCCGTCGACCGAGATGCGCTACACCTCGCACGCCAGCGCAGACGGCCGGGCAGCCCTCGCCGTCGAGGCGGCAAACCAGGTGCCACCCGGCGCCATCGTCTCCGCCAGCGCCTCCCACCCCGCCCACGGTCGCGCAGACGAGGTCGCTGTGGCGCCCGGCATCGAGGCCGAGCTGCGTCTGCCCGCCGCCGGAGGACTGCGCGGCCTCGTGGTCGACCGCGCGGGCCACCCGGTCGCCACCGCGGTCCTGTGGTGCGAGCCCAGCGCCGCCGAACCGACAGCCTGGGGAAGCACCCACGCGCCGCGGCCGGCCCGCGTCGACGGCAGCTTTGAGATTCGACCGCTGCCCCCCGGCGGCTACGATCTGCGCGCCCGGGCCGCCGGCCACCCGCCGGGCGTGCTGCGCAGCGTCACAGTCCGCAGCGGCGCCGAGACCGGGGGTTTGGTGCTGCGCCTCGATGGCGGCGCGGACCTCCACGGCCGCGTCGACGACGCCGCTGGCGCGCCAGCCGTCGGTGCCGCGATGCAGCTCCGCTGTGGCGACGACGACCCCATTGAAGCGACCGTCGTTCAAGACGGCGGCTACCGCATTCCGGACGCGACGCCCGGCGCATGCAGCTTGACGGTGGCCGCGGAGGGGCACCTGCTTGAGGTGCGGCGGCTGCACGTGCCCGACCGCGGACCACACCGGCTCGACCTGCGCCTGCGACCGATCGGCGCTGGCAGGGTGCACATGCTGCCCCGCCATGGCTTCTCGCTCTCAGAGGACCCAGAGGGCATGGTGGTGGCGGAGGTGCGACCGGATTCTCCAGCGGCGCGTGCGGGCCTGGCCGTCGGCGATCGGGTGGTGAGCATCGACTTCCGCCGGCTAGGACGCCACACCTTCGACGAGATGGCGGGCGCGGCGACCAAGAGCGACGACGCGGCGCTGACGCTGGAGATCGGCGCTGACGGCGTCGCCGAGACGGTCTACGTCGCGCCGGAGCCCCGACCCGCCAGCGCCCGCGGCACCCAGGAGGCGCCTTGAGCGAGCCCGTCGACTTTGATCTTCGTCTCATCTGCGCCCCAGGGCTCGAGGACACGCTGCGCGACGAGGTCCGGGCCATTTTGGCGTGGGGGCGCGGACGGTCCGGGCCTTCGCCCACGGAGGCGCGGCAGGGCAGCCGCGGCACCGAGGCTTGGCGAACCGACGTCGGCGGCCTCGAGCTGCGCGTCGACGCTGAGGGCCTGCGCGACCTCGTCCTGCACAGCCGCATCGCCGAGTCGTGGCGGGTGCTGGTGCTGCGGGGCCGCGCTGCCGGTCCGGTAGAGCTGGAGCGCCAACTGCGCCGCGTCGAGTGGGCGCGCTGGCTGCCCCCGAAGCGGCCGTTGCGCGTCGACGCCAGCTGTCGCAAGTCGCGCATCTACCACAGCGGGCTCGCCATCGACCGCGCCGAGCAGGCGATCACACGTGCGCTCGGCCCGCGCGTCTTCGTTCGCGAGATCGAAGCGGATCCCGTCCACATCTGGCTGCGCGTCGAGCACGACGAGCTTGAGCTTCGGGTCGAGGCGGGGCCGCCGCGCGGGCACCGTCGA
>SXNM01000253.1 GCA_005777155.1 Pseudomonadota bacterium
CGGCCCGAAGTGCGGCGCCAACCCCGCGCAGACCTGCAACGGCAAGTGCGGTGGCGGCGGCACCGGCGGCTGCTTCTGTGACGCGCTGTGCACCCAGTTCGGCGACTGCTGCCCGGACATCGCCATCTGTTGTCCATAAGGCCGGCAGGCGGAGACGCCGGTGCCGCGGTGCGGACTGGGCCGCGTCGCCGCCCGCTCCCCTACCCGCCCAACCCGTCTCGGCGCACCGCCCCTGTGTGGCAGGCCGCGACCCTCACTAGGCAAAGATCTCGTAGAGAGCTCGCGGGGAGCTGGAGAGCAGCGCGCGGGCGTCGGCGCGGTTGACAGCGGGTGTGGCTCGCCTTTTCCTATCGAACGCGCCAGCGGCGCGAGCCGGAGCAAAGATGAAGCACGACAGCTGGAAGGATTTCGCGGCGCGCAAGGTGGGGAGCGCGCTGGCGTCCGACGCCGCGATGAAGGTGCTCAACGATCCGCGCGTGCAGACCGCGATGCTGCGGGCCCTGAACGCCCGCGGTGAGCTGCGCGGCGCGGTCGAGCGGCGCGTCTCGTCGCTGGCGACGGCGTTGGACCTCGCTACGCATGACGACGTCGCCGGCCTGCGCCGAACGATCCGCAACCTGGAGGACACCCTCGAGGAACTGCGCGGTGAGCTGGAGGAGGCGCAAGACTCCGCGGCGCGCGCCCAGGCCACCGCCCAGGCCACGGCGGCCACCGTGGCGGCCAGCAGCGAGGCGGCGGCCACGGCAGCGACGGAGCAGCTTGGCCCGAGCAAGGGAAGGCGCGGACGCAAAGTCGGCGCGGCCGAGTAGCGAGGGCACCATGGCGTCGAGGCCGATCGTCGAATTCCCGCACCCAATCTTGAAGTCGCGTTGCCAGGAGGTCGCGCGCTTCGACAGCGCGCTGTGGACCCTGCTCGATGACATGAAGGAGACCATGGCAGACGCTGACGGCCTCGGCCTCGCCGCCAATCAGGTCGCCGTGTCGTGGCGTGTCTTCACGATGCTTGTGCCGTCGCAAAACGCTGGCGGCGCGGGCGAGGAGAGAGGAGAGCCGCCTCCAGAAGTGCTCGAGCTTGTGAACCCTGTTGTGGTGGGCAAGCGCGGAGAGATCCGCTTCGAGGAAGGGTGCTTGTCTTTCCCCGGCGTCCACGAGCAAGTCTTGCGCGCAGCGGAGGTCGACGTGACCTTTCAAGACCGCCATGGCGCGACGATTCGACGTAGCTTCGGCGGCGTGGCAGCGGTGTGCGTCCAGCACGAGCTTGATCACCTCGACGGTGTGACGTTCCTGGAGCGCCTTTCGCCCCTCAAGCGCCGCCTCGCGCTGCGCTCCTATCAGCGGGCGCAGCTGTCGCGCCAGTTCGAGGCCGAGGACGATCGACGGGCCGCGGCGCGGGCGCGGTAGCGGCAGACGCCTACCATGGCCCATACAGCGGAGGCCGGGCGCGACGGCCCGCGGCAAGCGAGCGCGCGCGTCGTGTTCTTCGGTACGCCTGAGTTCGCGGTCCCGACCTTGCGGGCGCTGGGCGACTTGCCGGGTGTCGAGATCGTCGGCGTCGTGTGTCAGCCAGATCGGCCCAAGGGCAGAGATTTGGCGCTGGCACCGCCGCCGGTCAAAGTGACGGCGCTTGGGCTGGGCCTGCCTGTGAGCCAGCCGACGCGGCTGCGTGACGGCGCCGTCGCGGCTTGGCTGAGCGCTGCGCAGGTCGATCTGGCAGTGGTGATCGCGTATGGCCGCATCCTGCCTCCCGACGTGCTAGCAGCGCCGCGCCTTGGGTGCGTCAACCTGCACGCGTCGCTGCTGCCTCGTTGGCGTGGCGCGGCGCCCATCCAGCGGGCGATTCAGGCCGGCGACACGCAGACTGGCGTCTCGATGATGCAAATGGACGCCGGGCTCGACACCGGTCCCGAGCTGGCGCGGCGGGAGGCGGCGATCTCCCTCGACGAGACGTCGGCGTCGCTGAGCGAGCGCTTAGCCGCCCTCTCGGCTGCGCTGCTGATCGACAAGCTGCCGGCGCTGCTGGCCGGGGCCCTGGTGCCGGTCGCTCAACCCGACGTCGGCGTGACCTGGGCGCCACCGCTGCAGAAGCACGAGGGTATGCTCGATCTCGCGGCGCCGGCGCGGCAGCTGCGCGATCTGCTGCGGGCGATGACGCCGTGGCCGGGTGGCCAGCTGCAGGTGGGCGCTGAGGTGTGGAAGGTCTTCGCTGAGGGCGCTGCGGTGGTCGAAGCGGAGGGCGCGCCGGGAACCCTGCTTGCCATCGACGGCGAGCAATGCGTTCTGGCCACCGGGGCGGGCGGCCTGCTCTTCTCAGAGATGCAGCGGCCAGGTCGCAGGCGGATGGGCGCCGGCAGCGCGCTCCGCGGGGCCCGCATCGCCGTCGGCAGTCGCCTCGGACTGACGCCAGCAGCACCCAGCAGCGGCGGTGTCGAATGAGGCCCGCTGCCGTCGCCATGCCTTCAGCGGGGCCTGGGCCTGCGGCGCCGAGGCTGTTGATCTACGGCTGCGGCAAGCTGGCGGAGGCGATGCTGTCGCGCTGGCTGTCGGCGGCCAGCCTCGACCCGGCGGCCGTCACCGTCGTGGTCCCCCGCCTCGAGCACGCCGCGGCGCTCGCCGCTGCGACCGGCACGCGTGCCTTGGTCGACTCCGCTTCGAGCGAGGGCGGCGCTTCGGGCAAGGGCCATGGCGCCGCCGGGGCGAGCGACGGGCTCTCCGCAGAAGTGGCGACCGCCGTAGCCGAGGCCGATCTCATCCTGGTCGCCGTCAAGCCTCAGCAGCTCGCGTCGCTGACGACACGCCTCGCCGTCGCGACGCGGCCGTCGCAGCTTTGGATCAGCGTCCTCGCCGGTGTCTCGCTGGCCGGCCTCAGCGCGTCTCTGCCGGTGCGCTGGCAACGCTGGATGCCCAACACGCCTTGCCGCGTCGGGCTTGGGCTGATCGCGCGTTGCGGTGAGTCGGGCGGGGACGCGGCGGCGCTGCTCGCCGACGCGCTGATGCCGCCGCTTGGCGCCGCGCTGTGGTTGCCCGAGGCGCGCTTCGACGCCTTCACCGCCGTCGCGGGCTCGGGCCCGGCCTATGTGTTCGCCTTCGCGGAGGCTCTGGCGGCGGCCGGGGTCGGCGCAGGCCTCGATGACGAAGTCAGCGCGGCGCTGGCCCGCGACGTCGTCATCGGCGCTGCCGCACTCTGGGCCGCCGACGCCCGCACCCCGCAGGCGCTGCGCGCCGAGGTGACGAGCAAAGGCGGCACGACAGAGGCGGCGCTGCGGCTGCTGCTACCGCCGGCGCCCGACGAGGCCGCGCAGGGAGGGGCGCTCGGGCTGCCAAGGCTGTTGGCGGCGGCGATCGCGGCGGCGATGGCGCGCAGCCAAGCGCTCGGCGCTGCGGCGGCCAGGTCTCGGGCCTGAACGCCGCGGCCATCGGCGGCTACGCCAAGATGCCCATGTAGCGCAGCAGCGACTCGGAGATGCTGCGGATCAGCGCGCGCGCCGCGCCGTCGCCGAGGTCAACCGCCGCCTGCTGCGCCTCGTTGAGGGCGTCGAGCGCCTCAGGGGCGCGATCGGACGCGAGGTACAGCGCGACCAGCGCGGTCACTGCGAGGAGAAAGGCGGTGCGGTCACCGGCCTCGTGCGCCGCGATCGCCGCCTCGGCCGTGGCGCGAATGGCGCCCGCGACCTGTCGCTCCCCGGCGATGTCCAGGGGCAGACCGAGCCACGGGTCAGGCTGCGGGAGCAGAATCGTCGACTCAGCCAGCGCGTCGATGGCGTTGCCAGCGTGGACGATCGCCGCCTCGAATGAGCCGGTGCGGACGGCAAACGCCGCGACCAAGGCCTGGAGGTTGGCGAGTTCGGCGTGACATCCGAGCTCTGCGGCGATGCGGGCGGCCTCCATCAGCGCACGAGCGGCCGCGGCGCGCTGCTGCGTGCGCAGGCCCATGCGGACCAGCAGCAGTTGGCTTGTATAGGCGACCCAAGTGATGCGCTCATCGTGTGGCAGCGCGAGTCGTCCGACACCCGCGAGCTCGGCGCGGACGCCGTCCCACGCTTCGCTGCGGGCATAGATGGCGGCGCGGCCAAGGTGGACGTGACACATCGCGTCGGCGCCGACCTCGCGATGGACCAGGAGTCGGGCGTCTAAGGCGACCACCTCGGCCTGGGCCTGGTCGTCTGGCAGCCAGGGCAGCCGCAGCGCCCTCGCCTTGATCTCCTCGACTCCGCATTCGAGCTCTTCGGCCAAATCGACGGCCTGCGACAGCGCGGTCAGAGCCGCCGTGGTCTCGTGAGCGGCCAAGGCGGTCTGAGCGATCGCCAACAGGAGGCGCGGCTCGAGCGCAGGGTCCCAGCTCTCCTCCCAGTGCGCGAAGCGTTGCTGGATCGCGGCCAGCCAACGCGATCGGTCGCGCACCAGGGCTGTGAAGGCTGGCAAGGCCTCGATCTCGCCAAGTATGGCCGCCACGGCAGCTTGATGGTCGCTGCCCTCGATCGCCGCGCGGGTCGCGTCGTCGAGTTCATCGAGCAGCTCAGCATCGACCATCGCACCGCCTCCTCACATACGGACATCCACGGGCTGCGGGCCATCACCAACCAGCCACGCGACCAGCAGGCTAACCCATTGGCGTCCAAAACAGTAGATCGGCAGCGGACGACGTCATGAATCCCCGGTCGGGGTGGGGCGCCGGTGGACCAGGGTGACGGCATGCGCCGGGCGGGTCGGCACGGCGACGGTCGTGGCTCGGCGCCAGCCAGGGCGGTCAAGGAGCGGGTCAAGCGGCAGATCGGCGGCGTGGTGGAGCCCAAGGTAGCCACCATGGGCGACCAAGCTCGCGCCGGCGGCGAGCCACTCTGGCAGCGGCAGCGTCGCGCGCGACACGGCGAGATCAGCGGGCTGCGTCGCGCTGGTGGGGCCAAGCCGCTGACGAACGACACGCAGCCGACGGCCCACTCCAACCGCGTCGGCCAGCACCTCGATGCAGTCGGCGCGCCGCTGGCGTGGCTCAAGGGCGACCGCCTGGGCGTTTGGCCACAGCAGCAGGAGCACGCAGGACTCGACGCCAGCGCCGGCGCCGACGTCGACGAAGAGGCGGGGCTGCAGGTCGACGGCGCTGCAGGCGGCGCCGATGGTCAGCGCCTCGACGACGTGCTCGCGGGCAATCGCCAGTGGCGTCGCGGCGCCGACGAGATTCCAGCGGGCGCCGAGCCGGGCCACGGTGGCGAGCAGCGCAGGCAGGCGTGCTAGCAATGGGGCAGCAGACAGGCCGAGCTCCTCGGCGCTGGCAGCGACCAGGGCGGTGGCGACGGCCTCAGTCATGGCGATACCCGGGGCGCGACCTCGCGGGCGGCCGCTGGCGCGGCGGGCCCATCAGCGCCCGTTGGCGCGTCAGGCGTGGCGCCTTGTCCTGTCGGCGCCCCCTCGCGCTGCATCTGCTTGAGCTCAGCCTCAGCGCCCTGAATGGCCTCGTCGAGCGCCTGCCGCGAGGCCCGCCCAGGCTCTTTGCCTTCGCCGCCAGCGGCCTGCACGAGGCGGTCGCGCAGGGACTCGGCAGCGGGTTTTCGGCCGGAGGCGACGAGGATCATCGCCAGCAGGGCCCCAGCGCGACGGGCCGCTTCGCCCGTCGGTGGCAGGGTACGCAGTGCGCCGTCGAGGACCACCTCGGCGCTGGCGGCGTCGCCTGCCTCCAGCAACAGCGCGGCGATCTCCTCGTGGCTGGCGTCACCACGGCGGAGCACGCGCTCGACGGCGGCGTCGCGCTCGGTGGCGCGGTCGGCGCGGGCGTACGCCAGAATGAGCAACAGCGCCGCCTCCTTCTGACTCGGGTCGAGCGCTTCGGCGCGCTTGAGGGCGGCGATAGCCTCGTCGCCGCGATCTGCCTCGAGCAGCAGTTCGGCGCGCATCGCTTGGTAGCGAGCGCCTTCTTCACCGAGGGCGGCGTCGAGCGGCGCCATCGCGGCCAGGGCAGCCTCAAGCTTGCCGAGCTTTCGGAGCAGCTGCGCCCGTAGCAGGGCCACCTGACGCGAGGCCGGCAGCGCCGACGCGGCGGAGTCGGCGTCTCGCGCCGCCTGCTCCGTCTGGCCGGCCTGCATCCGGGCCTGCACCAGCAGGATCCACCAGCGCTCTTCGCCACTGCGAGGCCGCGCCTGCAACGTCGCGATGGCAGCTTCGTGCTCGCCGCGCTGTAGGCGCAGCTGGGCCAGCAGCGCCTCGGCGTCTGCGTCGTCGGTGGCCGTGACGGCGCTGGCGAGGCGCTGGACCGCCGCAGCCTCGTCGCCGGCGATGAGGTCGAGCTGGGCGAGGCCACTCAGCGCTCCGGGGACCTGGGGATCGAGCGCCCGCGCCCGCTCGAAGCTCGCCAGCGCCGACGCCCGCAACCCGGCGCGCTCAGCCTCCGGCGCGTTGGCGATGCGTCCGGCGCGCAGGAGGCCGCGGGCGACGTGGCCCTCGGCGAGATCGGGGTAGCGGGCCAGCGCGGCCTCGACCATCTCAAAGGCCTTAAAGGGCTTGTCGTGGCTCGCTAGGACTGTGGCGAGCATCAGGCGGGCCATCGGATCATCGGCGCGGGCCAGCGCGGCCTCGCACGTCTCCAGGCCGCGGTCGACGAGCCCCTGCTCGAGCTGCAAGACGCCGCGGGCGAAGAGGGCGGCCGGCAACCCAGGCCGCAGCTGGTCAGCGAGCGCCAGGTCGCGATGCGCGGCGGCGAAGTCGCCGAGGACGCGGGCGCCGTGCGCGCGCTGCACGACCCACAGGGCGATGAACTCGGCCTCTGGGATCTCCGAGGCGGCGCCAGTGGCGCCAAAGACACGCACAAGCGTCGGGCCGATGGCGACGCCAAAGGCGCTCCGATTCGCCATGAGCGGCGTGTCGACCGGGACGTGCAGCCGCTGCGGCTTGGCTGGGAGGTGGGCGGCGCGGGCCAGCCCGAGGGCTAGCATGGCGACCTCGATCGGCTGCACCTCGACCGCTGCGCTGCCGTCGCCTAGCGCGCTCGGCCCGGTGTCGGCGCCGACGGCAGACGCGACACCTGCGCTCGCGCCGCCGGCGAGGGCAGCGGCCAGGGCCTCGGCGTCGAGCACCGGCGAGCGGCGGCGGGTCCTCGAATCGAGCGGGCGCAGGCGCCCATCGCGTTGCCAGGCAGCGAGCTGAGCCGCAATCGCCGCACCGTCACCGAGACGCAGGCCGCCGAGCGCCGGGCCCTGGGCGTCGGGCTGCC
>SXNM01000254.1 GCA_005777155.1 Pseudomonadota bacterium
CACGCCAACGAGGCCCGCGCCCACTCGCGCGCCTGCGCCGGCGCCTCGGTGGCCGACAGTCTGGCTGCGCGCAGCAGTCGCGTCGCTGCGTCCGCCGCGCCTTGCGCCGTCACGGCGAGCAGGGCGGCGGCGTCGAGGTGCAGGCCAGCGCCTTCTCCGATCGCCAGCGCCAGCGCCAGCGTCTCGTCCCGCCGCGGTCCGAGCGGCTCCGCCTCGATCGCTCCGGCGAGTAGAGCGAACGCGCTGGCGTTCTCTCCGTCTTCGCTGAGGTGCCCGGCGAGCGTCAGACGACGACCATGGGCCAGATCGGCGTCATCGCTCGCTGCAGCCAGCGCCTGCTCGCGGTGCGCCCGCAGCCGGCTACGGCCCGCTTCGCCGAGGCCCTCCAGCAACGCCTCACGCATCGCGTAGGCGTCGTCCTCTGGCTGCGCCTCGTAGAGCCACTGATCCAGCGCCGCCACCGCGTCCAAGACGCCGTCGGGGCGGGTGATCGTCTGCTCGACCATCGCCAGCAACTGGGCCCGGCGGGCTTCGCGATCGCTCATCAGCGCGATGGCCTCACGAGCCTCCGCGAAGCGCTGAGCGGCCAACAGCGCCTCGACGTGGCCGCGGATCGCTTCGGCATCTCCGCCTTCGCGTGCCAAGCGACCGCCGACCTCCAGCGCCGCTTCAAGCTCACCCGCGGCGCTGAACAGACGCTGCGCCCGCTGCAAGAGGTCGCGCCGCACGTCAGCGTCGTCGACGCCGTCCGCCGCCATGCCCAGGGTCGCAGCCACCGTGCCCGGCGGCACCGACTCGCCGTTCTGCTCGGCACCGGCGAGCGCCTCCATCTTGGCGGCGACGTCAGGCAGCTCGGGCGCGGCGGCGAGGGCGTCTGACAACGCCTCTAGCGCGGCCATGGGTCGTCCGAGGCCGATGGCCCGCAAGGTCGCCTGGGCGATTCGCAGCTCGCCGAGCGCTTTGCCGCTGAGCCTCGCTGCGCGCAGGTCGAGGACGCGGTCCTGCTCGATTAGGTCGCCGCGCAGCGCCAGCAGCTCGGCCAGCGTCGCCAGAGACTCGTCGTCGGCGGCGCCTGCCAGCTGTCGCGCCGCAGCCGCGGCCTCGTCGTCTGTCGGATCGATGGTGAGGGCGCGCAACAGCAGGGCGACCGCAGCTTCGGGGGCTGGTCCGGCCTCCAGCGCGGCCAGCTCCCGCAGGGACGCCGAGAGCGCCTCGACGTCGGTGGCGGCGAGGCCGTCGAGGTGTTGTCGCAGGCCTGCCCGCAGTGCGGCCTCGCTGCCGTGTTCACGCAGCGCCGCGAGCCGTGCCAGCCACAGGCTCGCCTCGCCCGGCAAGGCCAGGGTCGCCCGCTCGAGCGCGTCGAGCGAGGCGTCACGGTCGTTGCGCTGCAGAGCGTGTGCGGCCACCAGGCGGAGCCAACGCGCCGCCTGCTCGTCCGCTGCGGCACCCTGGCGCACGCCGCGCGCGATCTGCGCCTCGAGCACCTGTACCAGGGCGTCGCCATCGCGTGCGTCGCGCCAGAGCGCCTCCAGGGCGTCGAGCGGCGCGCCGTCATCTGGCCGTAGCGCCGACAGGGCCTGCCACGCCTGGGCGGCGGCCTCTGGTCGACCACGCGCCTCCGCCCGGCGCGCCAAGCGCAGCAATAGGTCTGCGCGCAGTCCAGCGTCTGCGACCGCCGCCTCGGCTGCGACCGCCCCGCTATCGTGCCGCTCTTCCTGCGCGCCAATGCCGGCAAATGCAGCGAGCAGGGCGTCAAACTCGGCATCTAGGCCGCCGCGCGTCGCGACCGCCCCGGCCCGCTGCCACAGCGACTCGTCGCTCGGCGCCAGCTGAAGGGCCCGCCGCAAGCTGCCGAATGACGCCGCGAAGTCGCCGAGGCTGCTCTCCTGCAACGTCGCGAGATCGCGCAGCTTCTGCAAACGCGCGGCAGGGTCACCGTCGTCGCAGCTGCGCTCCAAGGCCCGCGCCAGCTCGTCGAGGCGGCCGTGCTTGCGCGCCACAGGCGCCACCATCGACGCCGCGCGTCGCTGAAGTGAGTCAACCTCCATGCGGGCGACGACGATGGCGAAGATCGGCTCTTCGGTGTCGTCCATGAAGTCTGCAGCGGCCAGCGCACTCAGCCGCGGCGCGGCGAGATCGAGCAGGCGAGGGTCGTCGAGGTCCGAAAGCTCGGCCCGCTCGACAAATGCGCTACACCACAGCCCGCTGTCCTGGACGCCCGCTGTCAGCAGCTCGTCGAGCACGGCGATCAACGCCTCAGGGTCGCCGCTGGCCCGCGCTGCGTCCCGTAGGCCAACCCAGGCGGCCTCGGCCCCTGGCCGCAACGCCAGGGCCCGGCGCCAAAGCTTGTGCGCCGCCGCTCGGTCGCCCGCCACACCGTCGGCAAGGCTCGCTGCCCGCAGCAGCGCGTCTGCCGCCGCTTCATCGCCAGCCAGCGCCGCGCCGGCCTCGATGGCGCGCAGGGCTGCCGGCCAGTCTTTGGTCGCCTCGGCCAGCATCTCGGCGCGGGCCCAGTCTTCGGCGCTCGACGCCGCGCCCTGGCGCGCTTGCCAGGCGGCGTGGGCCTTGGCCAAGCCCGCGTCATTGGCGAGCGCGAGCTGCACCGCCAACTCCAGCAGCGCCCGCGCTTCGGCTGTTGCCTCTGCTTCCTCTAGGCTGGCGGCGCGGTCCAGCAGCGCCTCGACGGCGAGGTCCGGCGCCCCAAGCTGCTCCGACGTCGACGCCAGCTCGGCGCCTAGCCGGGTCCAGGCGTCTTGCCGCGACAGGGCGACGACGCCATGGGCCGGCGCGGAGGCGCTGCCCGACTCCGCAGCGTGGACGTCGAGCTGGGCCTGCGACCAGGCCGCGGCCAGGGCGTCGACGTCGGCCTGTAGCAGCGCGATCTCGGCGTCCCAGGCGCGCTCGGCGTCTCCGACTTCGGCCGCCGCGAGCGCGATGCGGGCGTAGATGGCGAGGCGCTCAGCGTCGTTCGCCACCTCGACCCAGGTACCCAGCGCCACAAGCGCCTGCGCCGGATCATGGGCGGCGCGGGCGGCGCGAGCGGCGAGGTCGGCGCAGCGGGCGATTCGAGCGGCGTCTGCGGACTGCTCAGCGTGCTGCAGCGCCGCGAGGCCGAGCGCCGCGGCCACGTCATGGGCGGCGTCCATCGTCGCGATCTGGGCGGCGAGCCATAGGTGATCCGAAGCCGGCGCCGGCGCCAAGCCTTCAGCGAGGCTGATGAGGTGTTCGCGCAGCGCCAAGCGATCGCCCGCCTCTTCGCCTGGCATCTGCGCCCACGCCGCCGCGAGCGCGACGCCGTCGAGGTCTGCGATCGCCCGCTGCGCCGCCGCGCGCGCCACCAGCGCTGTGCCTGGCTCCAGGGAGGCCAAGCGCGGCGTCCAGCGCGCCAGCGCTTGCGTGGCCGACGAGTCGTCGCCGCCGGCCGCCAGCGCCGCCGCTACGCCAGCGCGCAGCACGTCGACGCGCTCGGCGTCGGCGTCCTCAGCGCCTGCCGCGCTCTCCCCCATCGCGGCCGCGCCGTCGGCGTGGTCCGCGTCGAGGACCGACGCCGCCAGCGCAATCGCCTCAGCGAAGCGCCCCACGACCGTCAGCTGCTGTACCGCACCGCCGCGGGCCTGGTGGTCGCCCGGATTGGCGGCGACGGCGTCCAGCCGCAGCGACAGGCCATAGACGGTATCGCTGGTCGCGCTCGCGAGCGCCGCTGCCTCGCCGCGCAGGTCGGCTAGCGCGCGGTCGCCTGGAGCAGCCAGCTCGATGCGCCGGCGCAGCGTCCGCAAGAGCAACGTCAAGGCCGATCCACCACGCAGCGCGGAGAGGGCGACCTCCAGGCGGGCGATCGCCGCCGCACATGCTGCGTCTCGCTCTGCCTGGGCGCTGTCTATCGAATCCGCCGCCGCGGTGTCGCTGGCGCTGGAGCCTTTTCCTCCCGCCTCGTCCGCCGCGTCGTCAGCTGGAGCCTCAGGGCGGTCGCCCACCCGCAGCACACCTTCGTCCGCGGCCAGTAGGGCTGCAGTGGCGGCGCTGCTGAGCTCGGGGTCCGCCTTTCCCTCAAGCGCGGCGGCGATGAGCGCGTGCTGGTCGCTCG